>NZ_JAYGIF010000150.1:0-68166 GCF_034931345.1 Pseudanabaena sp. CCNP1317
GTCATTGGTGCGGTCATGCACAAGCTATTGCGACAGGTCTTTGGTGTTCTCAAGTCTCAGCGTTCTTTCGACCCAAATTTTGTCCAAATTCCCTCTTGACTTTTTGGTACTCAAGACAGTATCTACAAAAATCTAAATTATTGGGGTAGGGGCAATCCCCCCGTGGTTGCCCTGTCGTGCTAGCAGCAAAAGATTCATCATCTGAGTTCCACGTAATATCAGTGATCATAAAAGAAGGGGCGCTTTGCGCCCCCTCTTTTATGAGTTTATTAATGCTTTCATTTCACGAATTGCTCTTTCTAAGCCAACTAATACAGCCCGACTGATGATGCTATGTCCAATATTTAATTCCTCCATTCCAGCAATTTGAGCAACCGCACGGGTGTTCCAATAGGTTAGACCATGCCCTGAGTTGAGCCTCAGTCCTAGCTCGATCGCTAATGCTCCACCTTTAGTTAATACTTCTAACTCCCGTTGAAGTTCTGCTTCATTTTTAGCATTGGCATAAGTACCTGTATGCAGCTCTACTAAATTTGCGCCAGTTCTTGCAGAAGCTTGAATTTGTTCTGTTTCCGCATCGACAAACAAGCTAACAGGGATACCTGCGCCTTGCAATTGATGGACGAATTTACCTAAGCGATCGCATTGCGCTTTCACGTTTAATCCGCCCTCAGTTGTAATTTCTTCGCGACGTTCAGGTACGAGCGTAATATAGTCGGGCTTCACATCAAGAGCGATCGCAACCATTTCGGGAGTAGCCGCCATCTCTAAATTTAGGCGAGTCCGTATAGTTTGCCGCAGCAGACGCACATCTCGCTCTTGGATGTGGCGACGGTCTTCTCGCAAATGTACAGTGATGCCATCAGCACCTGCTAGCTCAGCAATTACGGCCGCAGCCACAGGATCAGGTTCAGCCCCTCGACGAGCTTGGCGAATAGTAGCAATATGGTCGATGTTTACTCCGAGCGTAGGCAAGGTTTTTTCCTCAAAAATTTTAAAAATATGATGTTGCTAAAGATGGCAGGATTTTAAGCTTAGGATGGACAACACTTTGCGCCGTCCATCCTAAGCGCTGAATCACTACCAAAAATATTAATATCTATAGTGAAGCTAAGAGATTGGTACTTCTTCCTTATTTTAGGAACACTCATCTCTTACTTCATATGATACTAGAACAAATTCAAGCCCAGAAAGCAAAAGCAGCGTTTTTCGCCTTTATTTTAGTTTCTCAGCAATTCTCATTATGAAACCGATTTGGGTATTTCCAGCGCCGAAGGCGCTGGAAATACCCAAATCGGTTTTTTAAAAGCCGATTTGTATAATGAGAATTGCTTTTAGAGACTATTTAAGAATTACTTTCTGTGGTCAAAAACTCTAAGAGATCCCCCTCAATCACCCTTAAAAAAGGGGAAGAATTAAATTCTCCCCCCTTTTTAAGGGGGGCTGGGGGGGATCTAGACAATTCTTAAATAGTTTCTTAGTTTCTAGGTTTGCTAGACAAAATCATTCATCTTCGCGTAGGATCATAAACCGCCAAAGAAACCTGAAATCAATGACCTCTGACAAAATGAAGTTGCTGGTCGCAGAAGCTGTTACAGCTCTTGCACCAACTTTTACCCAAATCGATCTCCATGTAAAAAACAATCTCGAACGGGTTTTACAAGCTTTTCGCGATCGCCGTGTGGGAGCGCATCACTTTGCAAGTGTGTCAGGCTATGGACATGGAGATATGGGGCGCGATGTTTTGGATGAGGTTTTCGCGCAAGTAATGGGTGCAGAATCTGCTGCGGTACGCGTGCAGTTTGTTTCAGGAACCCATGCGATCGCCTGTTGTTTATTTGGGATTTTGCGCCCTTTAGATGAACTACTATCGGTTGTGGGTGCGCCATATGACACGCTCGAAGAAGTGATTGGTTATCCCCTCACCTCCGATAGTCAAGGAACAGCCTATGCAGGTTCACTCAAAGATTTTGGCATCACCTATCGCCAAGTGGAACTTACACCCGAAGGAAATGTAAATTGGGAAGCTCTAGCAAAAGCGGTCAAACCTCAGACTCGTATGGTTTTGATTCAGCGCTCTTGTGGCTATGCATGGCGGCAAAGTCTTTCCATTGAAGACATTGAAAAAATTATCAAATTAGTTAAACAACAAAACCCAAATACTGTCTGTTTTGTCGATAACTGCTATGGTGAATTTATTAGCGATCGCGAACCAACGGCTGTTGGAGCCGATATTATCGCAGGCTCTCTAATCAAAAATCCTGGTGGCACGATCGCTACCGCAGGCGGCTATATTGCAGGTAAAGCTGAGTATGTGGAACTAGCAGCCCAAAGGCTCACCGCCCCCGGCATTGGGCGTGAAGGCGGCGCAACTTTTGATCTCAATCGATTGCTTTTTCAAGGGCTATTCCTTGCACCGCAAATGGTTGGAGAAGCAATGAAAAGCAGTCATCTCGCCGCCTATGTGTTTGATCAACTGGGTTACAAAGTCAAGCCACTTCCCTTTGAGCCTCGTCGGGACATCATTCAAGCGATTCAACTTGGAAATCCCCAAACATTAATTGAATTTTGTCGCAATCTTCAGCGATTCTCACCGATTGATTCCTATGTCGATCCCATCCCTGGGGAAATGCCTGGTTATGTCAGTCAGCTAGTTATGGCAGGCGGAACTTTCATCGATGGCAGTACCTTGGAGCTTTCCGCAGATGGCCCCTTACGTGAGCCTTACACAGTATTTCTTCAAGGAGGAACCCATTGGACGCATGTAGCGATCGCCCTTGAAAATTTCCAAATTGATGATTTATAGCAATATAACGCTTTTCAAGCAAGCAATTAGTGATGTTTTGTTTCTCTGCCTTCGGCGGAGAAACAAAACATCACTAACTGCTTATTGTGCTTCTAAATGTTGTATTACTTGCGAGAAGCTTAGAAGCTGGGTCAGGTTCGAGCGGCTCTGAGAATAAATATCCTTGACCGTAGCATTCGTCTAGAGAAGAATCAAATAAAGTTTTTAACATTGTTAATTGCACAGGTGTTTCGACACCTTCAACCACAACACTTTTTCCTAATGTAAAGGCTAATGTCCCAATTGCTTTGACAATTATCCATTCTTCATTGTTAATAAAAGAACGATCTATTTTGAGAATATCAATCGGAAAATCAGTTAGTCGCCTCAGTGATGAATAGCCTGTACCGAAATCATCAATACAAAACTGAATTCCTAAATCCTTTAACTGATGAAGAATTTGTAAAGTGCGATCGCGATCGCCCATGACTGTACTCTCAGTTATTTCTAGCTTGAGACAATGGGGACTGATCTGATATTTATTTAAAATCTCACGGATATATTCCACTAAATTAAACTCTGTCAGTTGTTTTGTCGATACATTTACACTCATTGTCAAATTAGTATAATTAGGTAAAGATTGCTGCCAAATTTGTAATTGCTGACAAGCTTTACTCAGCACCCACCGACCCACTGGATAGATTAAATCTGTTTTTTCGATAAGATCAATAAAATGAATCGGAGAAAGTAAACCTCGCTCTGGATGTTGCCAGCGAAGTAACGCCTCAAAACCAGTGATCAAATCAGTCTTAAAATTAACAATTGGCTGATAAAATAATCTCAAAGCGTGACAGTCAATCGATTCTTTGACCTCTGAGTATAAATCCCAATTAAATCCTGTTAACGTAGAAATCTCTTTTTGTAAACTAATGTTTTGAGTTTCTAGAAGTTTAGTTTGTTCTAAAAGTTGTGCTTGTAATGAGCTTACTCGTAAATGAGTTTCTACCCTTGCTAAAACTTCAATTAAATGAAATGGTTTATTAATAAAATCAATGCCACCAATAGCAAATGCTTCTACTTTCTCTTCTACATTTTCTATGGCACTAATAAAAATAATTGGTATTTGCTGCGTAGTGGGATTGTTTTTTAGATTACTGCAAACTTGATATCCATCCATTTCAGGCATCTTAATATCTAATAAAATCAAGTTTGGTATCCTTTTGTAAGCAAGCTCGATTGCATCAATTCCATTTGTAGCTTCCAAAACCGAATAGCCTTGGTTCGCTAGCATGATTGATAGAATTTGCAAGTTATATCGAGTATCGTCAACAACAAGAATAGTAATATTACTTTTATTCATTAGACATAGAAGATTTAACAAATCAACTATTAATCATATAGCATTTACCCTTTCTGCTATAGCGTTTTACAAATTGCAAAAGTAGCTAGGCATAATTAATCAAAAACCAAAATCCGTAAAGTTGCGCCCCGAAGGGGTACAACTTTACAGGTTTTGGTAATTTATTTTGCACAGGTACTTACTCATTTGCAAAACAAAAAATAATCACAATAAGGGTTAAGTTTTTGCACCTTGTCATAAACAAGATAAAAACTGCTGTAGGGGTAGATTAACACGAGGAAAATAGAGTCGTTGATGAAAGTCTAAGATCTTACAATTATTTATTAAAGTGGGATGTCAAAACTGAGATAGTAAAACTTGGTAATATGTTTTCATTAGCCCATAGCTATTCGCTATATAGCACTCCTAAATGAGTTGTAAGATTTTGAGTGTTGTGAGAGTGCGCCCCTTTTGGGCGCACTCTCACAACCTATTTAGGATTGCTATATTAAAAACTGGTATAAAATAGGTAAGCACGATGCGATGAGAACTTTATGGAGTCCGATCAGTTGTCTGTAGAAGAAAATTTACAGGAAAGTTTACAAGAAAATTTAGATCCATCCCACCAAGGAGAGTCCACTGAAGCGATCGCGGTGTTAGCTAGTGGCGCAGTCAATGAGGTCGATGAATTTATCGATGAGTCTGTAGATGAAAATATTAAGATAGAACCAGCTACGACCGACAAAAACCTTGAGCAAGACCAAGTTGTTGAAGGAAAGGATATGCAGACTGAGGTGTTGATCGCGGCAGCTAGTGCAGAACTTGAACCAGAAACTCAGCCACAAGAAAGTTTAGATACCTCAGAAATATTAACAATCATTAATCAACTAAAGCAAGAAGAGTCTGAACTTAAAGCAGAGTTAGATCGCCTTAAGACTACGAAGTCTAAAGTTTTACAAGACCAGTTAGACGATTTGCAGGCAGGCATTATTCGCTTAGCTCAAGCTGATGTTGCTCGACTCGAATATCAAAAGCAAGAACTACAAGCGGCGATCGCTGTCCTTGAAAAGCGCAAAGAACGTCTTGACAAAGAAATGACTAGTACCTATGCGGGTACATCCCAAGATATCGCGATCCGTGTGCAAGGATTTAAAGACTATCTGGTTGGTAGCTTGCAAGATTTGGTAGCGAGTGCTGAAAAATTGAACCTTGTTGCCCCTTCTGCTCAGCCTGTAGCGGAAACAATCCTACCTAAAGAAAAGCAACCATCCAAAGAAACTGAACCGTTACGACTATCTGAGCAAACTTTTGCAGAGTATAAACAACGGGTTGATCAGCTTTTAGATCGTTATCGCACCCTGCCTGATTACTACGGGCCAGCATGGAAACTCAGACGCACCTTCGAGCAAGTTCATGCCGATCGCGTTTCTAAGTGGTTTTTTGAGCAGTCTGGACGTGGCGCAATCCGCACGATGGGAACGCGCTTACAAAATATTCTGGTCACCTCGGCCGCCATCTCTATATTAAAGGCTGTTTATGGTGAAAAATTGCGGGTACTAGTCCTTGCGACTTCCCCCGAACGCCTCGGCGAATGGCGACGTGGTTTTCAAGATTGCCTAGGCTTGACCAGAGAGCATTTTGGCTCTGACAAAGGTATTGCTCTATTTGAAGATCCTGAACCTTTAGCGACTAAAGGCGATCGCCTTGTCAAAGAAGGACTAAGCCCTTTAGTAGTTATTGACGAGTCCGAAGAACTGATCGCTGTTGATTTGCTAAGATTCCCACTTTTAATTGCTTTTGGCGGCGCACCTGAAGCGAAACCTGCGGCTCCCTCAGCCTATATGAATCGTGATATGAATCGCGATATGAATCGAGATAACAGCCGCGAAAGTCAAAATAATCGTGATTATGTCCGTGAGTCCCCACGAGACAATCCCAGAGATATGGGGCGAGATTACGCTCCTAAAGAACGTGACAATCGTGACTATGGTTCGAGAGACTATTCAAGTCGTAACTATGGCGATCGCGATTCTCGTGATACTGGCTATGGAAATAGTCGTGGGCGCAACAATCAAGATTCTGATTGGGACTGGTAAAAAAATAGGAGCGCCGATGCGCTCCTATTTTTTGGAAATAAAAAAGGGCGCGACGCGCCCTTTTTTTATTTCCTAGCTGGAGTTGCTTGAGGCGTTAGCTGAGGCGTAGCTGATTGCCTAGTGTTTTTGAGAATATACTCAAAAGAAGTACGCGATGGCACAAACTGGAAGCGTTCAACTTCGGGGTTGGGCTTATTGTCCTTGGACACCATCGAGTCTAAGACTTGGAACAGTGAAGCAACTTGGATCTTAGTTGCCTTAGCTACATCGGGTTGATCCTTACTGGCGCGATCGAGCAGGTTTTGGAGGTCAGTTTTATCCAAAAAGAAAGGCACAACTTGCTCTTTCTTGCCATTTTGATCGATGCTCATGGTTAGCAAACCTTGGTTATTGGCTTGACCACCGATCGCAAAGAAAACAGGCACATTCGGAATTTTGTCAGCCGCTACACCTTGCGCGGTCAGAATAGTCCTTGCTGAGTCAATACTTGCCTTAGAAGGAATAAACTGGAAAACGACCTTTTTATCTTTATTTTCACGAATCACTTTGTAGGCATCATTCATCGATCGCACAATGATCTGAGCCTTTTTGCCAATCGCAGGATTCGATTTTTGGACTTGACTGAGCATCATTTGGGCTTCGTCAGGGCCAAGGAAGAAGAACAAAAGCTGGCTGTCATCAGGCTTAGCATTTGGTTGCTGAGGAACTGCACCTAACAGAGGTGAGCCTTTATCATCGGTAATCGTAAAAACAGGAATACTGCCCAATCTCTCCAAAACTTGGGCTTCGGTGAGGGCTTCAGCTTTGAGAGTAAATATGGGACTAACAGCGATCGCCCCTGCGACACCTGCGGTGGCTGCTAGACTAACCAACGACTTGAATACGGACATATTTCTCCTAGCTACAATACTATTTAGGTTTATTTGGAATTTGGTCTGCAAAAACAACTGAGTTGCATGAGCTTTGAAAAGCTAAAAGTCAAAGATAATGATTGTCTGAAAATAACTTTCTGGCAACTTTAACAATATCTCACTTAAAAAGACAACCTTTTTATACCAGTTTCAGACCAGTTTTGTGAGGAAATTGTTACCCTCTAAGACTCGAATATCATAAGTATAGTTCCTGTTAAATAGTTATGCCTAGCGATGTTATGCCACAAGATGAAAACTTTCTCAGTTTTGATGAAATTTTTGAGGAGCTAAATTATCGCCAAGCACAGCGCACATTGCGAGATATTGTGGCAAATCTGGACTTGTCAGAACGAGAGCGACGTGGACTAGAGGAGCCACTCGAAGAGCTTCAGCAAATGTTAGACAAGTTAGAGCGTCAAGTTCTCCAAATAGCAGTCTTTGGCATGGTGGGACGGGGCAAATCGTCGGTACTCAATGCGCTGATGGGTGGGCAAGTTTTCGAGACTGGCCCCTTACATGGTGTAACTACCAGTCGGCAAGCCGCCGAGTGGCAAATATCGCGAGAGGCGATGCAAACTAACGGCGATCGCACCATTCTGAAGGCTTCATTTCAAGGACGGGGTGAGGCAAGAATCGAATTAATTGATACGCCTGGGATTGATGAGGTGGATGGGGAAGGTCGAGCAGAACTAGCCAAACGGATTGCCCAACAAGCGGATTTAATTTTATTTGTCGTTGCAGGTGACATTACTAAGGTTGAGTATGATGCCCTTTCCGAACTTAGGGGCGCTAGTAAACCGATCCTGCTAGTTTTCAACAAAATTGACCAATACCCCCCTGAAGATCGGCTGGCTATTTATGCCAAAATCCGTGATGAGCGAGTAAGAGAGTTATTAACTGAAGATGAAATTGTGATGACGGCGGCTTCGCCGCTTGTGGCAAAAGCGATCCGTCAGCCCGATGGCTCCTTTGAAGCCGAGCTAGTCAATGGCAAGCCCCAAATTGAAGATTTAAAGCTAAAAATTCTGGAAGTACTCGATCGCGAAGGTAAATCTCTGATTGCGCTAAATACGATGATGTTTGCGGATATGGTGCAGGAGAGAGTTGTACAACGCAAAATGTTTGTGCGCGATCGCCAAGCTAATCGCATTATTTGGAATTGTGTGATCACCCAAGCCGTGGCGATCGCGGTTAATCCCTTCACTGTCATTGATGTGATCAGCACTGCGATTATCGATGTGTCGATGATCGTGGCACTATCGAAGCTGTATGGCATAAATATGAGTAATCGCGGCGCAATTTCACTGATGCAAAAAATTGCGATCGGTATGGGTGGCATCAGCGCCAGTGAATTTTTAGCCAACTTTGGTTTAAGCTCTCTCAAGGGCTTGCTGGGTATAGCCGCGCCTGCAACGGGTGGTTTAACTTTGGGTGGTTACGTATCAATTGCGATCGCCCAAGCAGGTGTGGCAGGTTTCTCGACCTATGCCCTAGGGCTAGTCACCAAGGAATATCTTGCCAATGGTGCATCATGGGGCGCGGATGGTCCCAAAGCAGTGGTTAAACGGATCTTAGACACCATTGATGAAGACTCAATCCTAGCCAGAATCAAAGATGAACTCCGCGCCAAAATCGATCTGCGTAGACTGAGAAAAATATAGTATTGAAGATTATGAAACGCACATTTCGTGTTTCATAATCACATTTCCTAAAATCATCGCTACTATGGCAAAGCTAAGTAAAATCCTAATTTTTCCAATCAAATCGCTAGATCCGATCGCTTTAAATAAAGTCGAGATATCTCAAGGTGGGGCATTAAAAGGCGATCGCGAATTTGCGATGTTTGATAAAAGCGGAAAATATATCAATGCCAAGCGCTATCCCAAAATTCATTTAATTAGGGCTAGGTACGAATTAGGCGATCGGCTAGTACATCTCCAAATCCAAGAGCAACTAGAGCTATTCACTTTCCACTTAGATCGCGATCAAACTGCGCTTACTGATTGGCTAAGTGCATTTTTTGAGCAGCCTGTAGAAATTCGACAAAATAACATTAATGGGTTTCCCGATGATCCTGAAGCGTGGGGTGCAACTGTAATATCTGAATCAACTCTTGCTACTGTGCAGAGTTGGTATGTAAGTCCTCCAATTAGCATTGAGCAAATTCGCGATCGCTTCCGTACCAACTTAGAAATAGCTGATACCGAGGCATTTTGGGAAGATCATTTATTTGGGAAAGCTGGTGAAACAGTTCCATTTAAAATTGGAGATGTTCAGTTTTTTGGGACAAATCCCTGTCAACGTTGTCCAGTCCCTACTCGCGATCCCTTGACTGGTGAAGTTTATCCTGAATTTCAAAGAATTTTCACTCGTCAACGAGAAGCAACTTTACCGATGAATGTAGAGCGATCGCGTTTCAATCATTTCTATCGTCTGGCGCTAAATACACGCATTCCCTTAACAGAATCTGGCAAAGTTCTGAGGATAGGAGATCTAGCTAAGTAGCTCACCATAATTAAACCCTAGAAAGCCGCTCCGCCCGCTACGCGGGCGGGGCAGGGTTTTAGTTTACTTATGCCTAGCTACTTATCTAAGAATAACGTGAGTTCGATATAACCATTTGCGGCGTGCGAAGCACGCCGCAAATGGCGAAAAATGGTAAGAATCGCTTAGCGATTCTTACCATTTTTCGCTTCCGTCGAACTGACGTTAAGAATAACGTGAGTTCGATATAGCCATTTGAGATGTTTTGGTCAAAAGTCAAATCCATTCTGCGTTCGGTTGTTCCGAGAACCACTGAGCAGCTTCATGCGGCGATCACTCTCGCTTTCAATTCTGTTTCCGAATCTGACTTCTTTGGCTGGTTTTACGAATGTGACGCTCGTACCACGCTCATTTGACGCTATACCTGTGAGGGTCGCAAATGGCTAAGAGTTGCCAAAATTTCATCAACGCTCATCCCCATTTGGGAATATCCTGCGATCGCTCGAACAGAGATACGAGTACCTTCAATAATTAGTACTCCTCCTAAGATCGATTTGTTAGCTGTAATGTATGGATAAATTGTTGTACTGAGTGTCATTACTAACTGATGTTACGTAGAACAAAGATCGTCCTAATGTTTTTATGTCATCTTAAAAGAGGATTTGGAGACCAAATCCCTACATATTTGTAAAAGTAGGGGCTTGGTCTCCAAGCCCAAATCTCAGCCTTCCACGTAACATCAGTTACTAATAAACTTTTAAACGTTCTCTTGAGTGAAATCATTGCCTAAAAGCAATCGCTCGGAAAATCTAGAAATTGTCGAAAGCTCGATCGCTTTTTTAGAATCTAAAAAAAATTCGATCGCCTGACTGCGAAGGGCTAATCAAAGAAGGGCAGATAAATGCGAAGAAGTGCAAAGGGTTGAGGCAAAAGAACAAAGAAGGGAGTCATCACCGCAAAGAAAAAGAGCAGACAACCCGAAAACCGTAGCCGTCGCGCTGACCACGCGCATAAATGTCGCTACGACACGCAGACCGACAATACCTAGCATTGTCGTACCACGAACCACCACGCAGCAGCTTTAAAGTTTCGGGGTCTTCATAATTCTTAATATCTTTTATCCAAATCCGTGCTTCTTTCGGCGCTCCTTCATAACTATCATGCCAATCATCAGCGCACCATTCCCATACATTCCCGTGCATATCATATAAACCAAAGGCGTTGGCAGCTTTAAAGCTGCCAACATCTGTTGTCTCTTTTCGATATTCCCCTTTCGGAGCATCACCGTAGGGATGGTTCCCATCGTAGTTGACATAATCGGTTGTAATCGTCTCGCCAAAATGAAACGGCGTAGTCGTTCCCGCCCGACAAGCATATTCCCATTCTGACTCGCTCGGTAGTCTATATTCTCGCTTTGTATGCTTTGATAACCTTCTACAAAACTCCATCGCATCTAGCCACGATACAGTTTCTACTGGACGTTTATCACCTTTAAAGTTAGATGGATCTGGATTTAGTTCTTGATTAATTTGAGGCAGTGTTGCCACAACTCTCCATTGTTCTTGTGTAATCGGATATTTACCCATACAAAAAGTATGCAGAGTTACTTCATGCTGCGGACGCGAATTTGTAACACTATTTAAATCTTGCTCATGATCCGAAGCCCCCATCATAAACTTACCCGCAGGAATCTCTACCATTTCTAATGGAACATTGTACGGTAGAGTTTCGATAAAATATCTAGCCGTCTTGCGTTGACGTGCATAGATTGGGATAGCTTGAACTACGCTCATGTGTCAAGGTAAAAGGTAAAAGGGGGTATTTGATTATTTTACTAGGATTGGCGATCGCGATTAGTTCTAGATTGTAAATGATAGGATTGTTTAAAAGCTAAGTATAAAGATAGCTATGACACTCGCTATACCTCAAAGATCGACTACCACATCTCGCTATGTAACTCGCAAATCCACAGGCGAACCAATCATCATTGGTACAAATACCTCTGTCAGAGCGATCGTGGGCTTATGGAGATTAGGCACATCTCCTGAAGAAATCCCTAACTGCTTGCCACAGCTAACATTGGCACAAGTATTCGACGCTCTAAGCTTCTATCAGGATAATCAAGCAGAAATAAATGAATATATCGATCGCAATCGCGTCCCAGAGCATTTAATTCATCCTGCCGTAAAAGCAGCAATTCAAAACCTGTGAAAATATTCGCCAGCTTATATCTTGACGAAGATATGAATAACATGGTCGCCACACTACTGCGATCGCGTGGTATTGATGCCGTCACAGTTCAAAAGAGCGATATGTTAGGTAAATCCGATCAAGAGCAACTAGCCTATGCTGCTGCTAATGAACGTTGCATTTTGACCCATAACCGAGTTGATTACGAAGATTTACATTTGCAGTATGGGCAAGCCAATCTCACCCATTCAGGAATTATCGTAGTTCCTCAAAAGAGTCCTTATGAAATTGTTAATCGGGTCATGATTTTGCTCGACTCAATGACTGCTGACGAAATTGCCAATCAGTTACTTTATGTTTAAGCGGATTGAGAATAACTATGCACACCCTACTGTTCTTTTAGGCTAGCAATAATTTTCTGGCGTAGATGCCAACTATGCGCATGACCAAGATGGGCAAACCAGCTTTGCATAGATAGATTAAGCTTATCGCGTTCTATAGCTCCTGATTGGCAAGCTTTTTTTAGTACCCGCAAACGTCGCCTTCCTCTACGAAGGTTTTCACTACGCACTCGCAAACGATCGCTTAACACCCGAAAACCCACAAAATTTGTCCCGTACTTTGTCTCGAACAATTGACTTTTAATCGGGTGAATCGTCAAATAGATACTTTCTAGATAGGCTTCAACCTGACATCTCGCATCAGCAAGAATAGCGCGATCGCTATGAAACAATGCAAAGTCATCGACATATCGCAAATAGTTTTTAACTTGTAATTGCTCTTTTACAAATCGGTCAAAACTATAAAGAGAAAAGCGGCGCATAAAGCGCCGCTTTTCTTAGGAATAGATATTACGGACGCAGATGAGGAATCTCTTGCTGCTAGCCAAGCAGGGCAACCACGGGGGGATTGCCCCTACCTGTAATAATTAATTCACGATCCGTAGGGGCTGTGCCCCCGTGCCAGCCCTAAACCTTAGCTATTGCAGGAAGTTCTATCTGCGCCGCCTTTTTTAGGAATACTTTTTGGAAGATAGAGCGACTCTTCGGCTTCCCTACCAAGCTGCCCTATCTAGGGTTATCTTCGGAAATTGTCACCAATATCGCTGGAACAGGTCTGGACTCCCTAGTGTACGCTCGATAAATTCCCATTTATCAATTCTGACCGCAAGGAGTGCTCACCGCAAAACGCACACAACCCGAAAACCGATGTTGTTGTTCTGATTACGCGCATTGTTGTTGTTGCGATACGCAGACCGACAATTCTGAGCATTGTTGTTCCACGAACCACCGCGAAGCAGTTTTGAGCCAATCCCAACCTATGTTCCATAAGTTCTAAGACTTATTAAAAAGGATAGGCTCGTTTACTATGGCACGCTTTGGTATTTGGATTACCTTTTTCAAAATCTAAAAAAAATTTGATCGCCTGACGGCGAAATGCCAACAAAGAAGTGTAAAGAAATATGAAGAAGTGCAAAGGGTTGAGGGCAAAGAACAAAGAAGGGAGTCCTCACCGCAAAACGCACACAACCCGAAAACCGAAGCTGTCGTACTGAACACGCGCAAGGAAGTTGAAGCGAGACGCAGACCGACAATACTGAGCAAAGAAGTCCCACGAACCACCGCGAAGCAGCTTGCTCGCTTCGGGCGCTTCATAATTCTTATTATCTTTTATCCAAACACTTCCATCTTTTGGCGCTCCTTTATAACTTTCGTGCCAATCATCAGCACACCATTCCCACACATTGCCATGCATATCGTATAAACCAAAGGCGTTCGGCTGCTTTTGCCCGACGGGATGGGTTTGACTATCAGAATTTTCACCATACCAAGCATACTCACCCAACTCAGCAGCATTATCACCGAAGGAATAAGCTGTAGTCGTTCCCGCCCGACAAGCATATTCCCACTCTGCTTCACTTGGTAGCCTATATTCACGCTTCGTATGCTTTGATAGCCGCCGACAAAATTCCATCGCATCCAGCCACGATACTCGCTCCACTGGACGATCTTCACCTTTGAAGTTAGATGGATCTGGTTCAAGATCTGTTTTAACTTTTGGCAGCGTTGCCACAAACCGCCATTGAGCCTGAGTAATCGGATATATGCCTATCATAAAATCTGGAACGCTAACCTTATGTTGTGGACGCTCATCATCATTACTATCTTTCTCAGCTTTTGGCGCTCCCATCATAAAGCTTCCCGTAGGGATTGGCTCCATTTCTAATTTAAGAATTTGGATGGAAATCTCATCAAACTCATGCGTTAGCCATTCAATAGGCGGCGGCGACACTTTTCTTGTAGCAAGAGTGATCAAGTTCTCAGCGCTAACCTCCTGCCGTACCTCTATTTCATCCGTCTCCAAAACCGTCATGGGCATCCCAAATCGATTAGTCAGCGTAATCCGAACCTTGCCACTTTTACCAAAACTATTCGGCTCAGGAGTCAGCAAAAACCTCGCAGGGCTATAGGTTCCACCATAGCGATGCACGATCGCCACAGGCTCACCCAAAAATTCCACCCGAAAGAGCGTACCCGCATTAATAATGAATCGCACTGGCACTTCTTCGATATCGGGATAAGCCCAAGTATCACCATACTGCAAAGGTTTGAGATCTACCGTCAATAAAAAAGCAGTCCCAATTTTCGCAAGACGTGGATATTGCAAGATCGGCTCAACTGTGAGTTCAGAAGCAATAACAGTACTCATGATTGACCACCTCCAGTAATTTTCACCACATCATCAGGGTTGCCATAATAAACATAGGAAAAAATCTGCTCTGCTTGACGCTTCTGCAAATCATTGCCAGTAAAGTAACGCTTATAATTTGCACGAAGCCCTTGCAAAAAGAGAGCAGGACTAATGCCATTATCACTGCTTGCACATTCGATGAATTTCTTATTGACCGCTTTAGCTAATTTTGCTTCGACTTCTCCCATCGTCCCCAAATAACCAGAAGCTATTTGAGACAAAGCTTTAGCTGCAATTCCAAAAGGACGTTTATCTTGCCATAGTAACTGAGCAGAACGGGGAGAATTTACAAATAAAAACAACGGACGATCTTGCAAGCATTTTTCTAAGTCATCAAATCTTACTTGATTTAAATGTTTGGTTAGCTCCTGTTCGCAATGCAATAGGGCGATCGCTACAGGTTGCCGATCGTGTTTGCGAAGAGCTTCGCGCCAATCATTGAGGCGATCGTGTAAATCATTGCAGTTCGCCCCAAATGGATGTTCGTAAGGAACCAATCGACCTTGATAGGTTCTTGATAGCTCCAAATCCAGCAAAATTGGCTTACCCCAAGATTTTTGCTCAACCCAGCGCACCACTTTAGCATTCTCCGCCAGAAATTCATTACTGTCTAATTGAATTGATTCCCAAGAAATCTGCTGGCTAGTTCTATCAACAATCGCCAAGTTAAAGCGATCGTTAAAATAAGACTTTACACCGCGCAACCAATTAAGAATGTCATCAATACAATTTCTTGCAAAATCCCATAAATCCAAAGGCATACTGGGTGCTGAAATCGAGCAGTTTAGAGATTCGTGAGGTGAAACTCCCTGTATTAACCATTCTGCTTCGCCATTAGGAATAACGTAAAGAATAGCTGCATTACTAGCACAGGAGATATTGGCAGTCAGGTTTACAGTTTTTGGCGGAGTGATGGAATCAACTAAAGAACAAACATTTACCTCTAACCGTGACGCATAGGGCATAAAATCAGCTTGACCTTCTTTAAAATCTAATCGCAAAGAACCTATCCCTTTACTTCCTTGTCTCACCTTAATTTGGAACTCCTCTCTCCAAGTTTGATAATCAGCAACTTGAAAAGAAATTATGCGATTATCTAAGATTTCAAAATCATTGCCCATAAAAGAAAGATCTAGCTGCTTTTTGATTTTTATAGGTTTTTGCATGAGTTTTGTTTTTTCGGCAGGATTTAGACTTACTGAAAGACTTACAGAATAAACCTTACCTGCTTCAATATCAGCATCTTCGATAATTTGACTACCATCCAAATCCTTTAACACCATGAAAAAATAGAAATCGCGATCGGCAAGATGAAGATTGGTAATCTGCGTATTATCACGAATTTCTGAACCTTCTCCTGCTGCTATGCTCTGCACCGAAAGCACTTCATCAGTTTTGCGAACAATGTGACTCAACTCCGCACTGGTTCTTTTAGCTACACCAGCATCGGAAGCCTGTGAAAAAACTTTATCCCTTAAATCTTCAATCATTCCCATCCCTCCCCTAGCGAAATCGGTTCTAAGACTTCTTTAGTATCAATCTCTGGCAATGATGGAGCCTTAATTTCCACTTTCTCCACCACTGCCCCCATTGCCTCAGCCAAATCAGCAACCCTAGCGGCATAAAACATCGGCTGCGGGTCAAGCAGAACGATCTCTAATCGGGGAATCTCTGCCAAAACCTTAGCAGCTTTCAAAGCATCCTCAATCCCCTCAGAGGAAACGCGATGATTTAGCACCCCATCCAAACTCGCTTGCAAAGGAATATTACCGCGTCCATCCGACAGCACCACCAAGCGCACCCGCACCACCTGATTGCGCCCATGTTGCAAAGACGCTCTAGCCGTCCTTGCTGCCAAGTCCAACCCATGAGCCAGAGGAGTCGCCGCCCCTGCTTCCCCCTCCAGAGCTTGAAACACCTCTAGCGAAAGTAAATTTCTTGCCTGCACCAAATGCGATCGCAGAGACTCACTCGCTCCCTTTGCACCAATGCGAATAATACTGATACTCGCCCGATTCACATAAGCCCAGTCTCGCAAATGTGGCAAAAGCGCATCTTGCCAGAGCCGATCTTGCAAACAAGTAAAATCGATCGCACAAATAAGCTGATATTGCGGCACAGGAATACGGCGATAGCTCCGCAAATCCGATAACCAAATCCGAAAATGGCGAGGCTCATTCTTAAAGCGCGGTAAATTATGGCGATAGTTTTGGAACTTTGCCGCCTCGAAAATAGTACCAAACAGCGAAATATCTTCTAAGGTCGCGGCTGGTTGCGTCCCAATCGGATGTCCAAAACCAGAACGAGGCGATCGCGCAGAAGAGATCGGGATTTTTAACGGCTCTAGCTCTCGCATCGCAGGGGCATCATCTTCAAGGTACGGATTATCTAAAATTTCAGGTTCAGGTTCCACCGCAGGAAAAATTGTTTCTACATCTGGCTTCACGACTGACTGAATTTTCTCATCCTCGACAACATCAGCACTATTTTGTCGATCGGGTTGGGGATTTACTTTTGTTTTCTCTGGAATCGGTTCTATGGGTACAACAACTGGCGCGATTGGCAATGATAAATTCTGACTAAGCCCTAGTATTTTTGCAGCGCGATCGACGATCACAAGAGAAACTTCTGTTTCATTTTCTAAACTCGCCAAACCCCTTGCTAGTCTTGACAAGGCAAACAAACGCCGCATTCCTAAAGGTACTTTTTGGGTGAAATATGCCTGTATCCTAGCGATCGCCTCATCAGTCATCGTAGCCATAAATCGATTAGCAATTACTTCCCTTGATCGCTCTGCTAATTGCAAAACAGTTGGCGACAAAGCCTCTAAATTAGTCTCAAGGCGATCGATATTTGCAAATCGTTCTAGGGGGCTAAGTTCATCAAAATATTTAAAATTAGGCGATTTGCACCGTAGGGCAAAGCGATCCAATAAGTGCGGCGACAATTCTCCAAGGCGATCGCTTTGACAACCTGCAATACACCAAAATCGCGGCTGCCAAGTATGGTCAATACCGTCCCGTTGCAAACTAGCCCATTCACTATCCAACAAACTCACGCAAGCCCGCATCGCCGACAAACTCAGACGGGTGAGATCGGGAATAACCACTAGCAAAGGATTACTGCCATGCTCGACTAGCTTACTCGGTTGCCAAATAATCTGAGAACTTTGGCGATCGAGCGATTTTGTGGGCGATTCTGCGGTAAATTTTGTGGGCAATGCCCACCCTACGCCAAAATGTCCCCATAGATTTTCTTCTGTCGTTGCCGAATTTAGGGTTAATGCCTGTGCTGGAGATTGATAGGCGATCGTGAGTATTTGCTTCCAGCGATCGGCAAATCTAAGCAAGTCCTTTTCAGTCGCATCAAAAACCAGCAAACCCTGTAACGAAGACTCAATCGCCGCTACAGTCAATAGTTTGTAGAAATCCTCTTCCTGTGGTGACTGAATCATTTTTTCCATAATGATCCTAGTTCTTAGATATCTTCAGTTCTTCTTTAACCCTCTGCTCTCGTTCTTCATCCCAAGCCAACGTCCCGCCCCGCTGACGATGCTGCAAGGCAAACTTTGCCACTTTTAAAACATCTTCGGCGGTAGCAGATTTTTTCCCTTTTAAAGAAGCATGAGCGATCGCCGCCAAAGCCATGATGTAGTCAGCCCGATGTCCCTCAGTATTAAATGCTTTAGTTTTCAGATCGTAATTTATTACAGAGCTACTGCGTAAGTCCTATCTATTCCAATTCCTCTAAACGCTCCGCGATCACATTCAATTCAGCTATCCCTCGAACTAAGCGACCGCGCAAAGCATCGTCAAGCTTAGGATTTTGCAAGGCAGCTTCTTAGATTGCTTCTAAACACTCGCCTTAACCGTAGCCAACTTTTGCCAGATCTTGATCTTGATTTGTTAGTGCGCTGTGTCCAGATGCCATCACGATTAGAAGCAATGAAAGCTTTTCGCAACGGATTACACCATGAGTGATGGAGATATTGCTATATTTATAGCGATCGCTTGATTAGAGAATAAATGTTTAAGTTTGCTCACAAACTTGCTGGCTTAGCAATTTATACAGGGCTATGTCTAGGAATCACTAGCACCATAACGCCCACCACATCACCCGCATTAGCTGAAGATAGCAGCCTTGGTATTGTCATGCGGCGCGGACATTTGCGGGTGGGCATCGATGCAGCGATCGGTGGTCCCTACATGTTTTGGAATGCCAAAACCCAATTTTATGATGGCTTTGAGCTAGAAATTATTCAAGAAATTGCCGCAAGACTAAATATTGAGCCACGTCCCATTAATATCCCTTGGGCAAATCAACCTGAAAATTTAGCTTCGCGGCAGGTAGATATCCTGCTCAGTGCAAGGGAAGAAGGAGCCTTAGAAACAGGCGACACCAAAGGCAAATTTATTGAAACTGTGCCTTATTATCGTAATACTCAACGTTTGCTAATCCGATCCGATGGGACACAAATCAAATCCTTGCGCGATATGATCGGCAAGCGCGTTGGGGTTGTCGCAAATAGTGGAGGCGCAGCGATCGCCGAAACCTATAATAAAAACAGAGGCAACGCCATTCGCCTGTTTTCATCACGGGATCTTGATCGGATGGTGATCCAACTACGCGATCGCCAACTTGATGCAATGATCCTTGATGAACCTGTGGCAGTATGGCAAGTACGCAACAATCCCAACTTTACAATTGTTGGGGAACCGTTAATTCCAATCCGTCTTGTGGCGATCGTCAACAAAGATGATGTCTCGCTCAAAAAAGCCATCGATAAGGCTTTAACAGAGATGCGTCAAGAGGGTAAACTCGAACAGATACTTAAGAGGTGGAACCTGTGGGAAAGCCAGAAAACTTTAAAATCAACAAAGGTCTTGCCAGTTACGGTATTAGCGATCATTACGCCATACTCGGTTTACCAATGACCACTGATGCCGCACAAATTCGCAAAAAATTTCTCAAACTAGCGAAGATTTTGCATCCTGATGTATTTGGGAGAACTCCCGAGGAGAAAGAGACTGCTACCAAATATTTCTCAAAGATGGTCAGTCCAGCCTATCAATTGCTCAACCACGATCGCGAACGCGGTGAATATTTAGCAACTTTGAGAATGTTTGCCCAAAACAAAAAACAAAAGGAAGAAGTACCTACCCTCAGTTCCGAAATTGCTCAAAAACTGTATCGGATTCCCCACGAAATCACTTACAAGCAATATGTCGAGCAGATTTCACCCAAGCAATATGAAACCCTTGACTCGATCATGGAGTATACCGCTACTCTCAGCGAGTTAAATCTCGTATATTTATTTACCCAAACCAGTCTTGGCTTTACGTCAGGCAGCAGTAGTGCCGCCGCATCACCTGTCGTCAGTCAGAGTGCTAACGCCGAGGCAACTCCTGCGGCTAAACCTGCCCAGTCACCTGCACTGCGTAATCTGAATATGGCGGAGCTATTTATCAGTAAGAAACAATGGACTGATGCCCTCAAAGAACTGCTCAGTGCCGAAAAAATCGATCCCAATAATGCCAAAGTCTATGCGCTCAAGGGCTTAGTGCAGATGAATCAAAATGCGGCGGCGATCGCTAAGTCAAGCTTTCAAAAAGCACTCAAACTTGATCCCAAAGAACCAACGGCTCTCAAATACATTAATCAGGTAACCGCAGCTACAAAACCACCAGAAAAACCACCAGAGAAGAAAGGCGGGCTATTTGGCTGGGGCAAAAAATAGCTGACAAATTTCTCGCTAAAGGTAGTAGTTATTAGTCGTTTCAATTATAGCGAGGCAGCAAAGTTGGATTTCCGCAAATTAAAATACTACCGACATAATTCCCTGATTTTAGTTATTAGCGGCGATCGCCAACTTTTAGCGACGATCGCCGAAGTTCTAACAACTGAAAAATATAATTTCATTACGGAAACCAGTGGTGAGAAAGCATGGGAAATAATTCTAGAAAAGAAACCCGCATTTGTCATTGCTGATTGGACAATCCCAGATGTCTCAGGTTTAGCACTTTGTCATCGCGTCAAGGAAAATCTTGAACATCCCGAATTACAGACAACTTACTTTGTCTTGATCGTCGAAGTTTCCAATGCTCAACAACGTCAAATTGCTTTAGATACTGGTGTCGATGAATT
The DNA here is from genome assembly GCF_034931345.1 of Pseudanabaena sp. CCNP1317. Classification (NCBI taxonomy): domain Bacteria; kingdom Bacillati; phylum Cyanobacteriota; class Cyanophyceae; order Pseudanabaenales; family Pseudanabaenaceae; genus Pseudanabaena; species Pseudanabaena sp. CCNP1317. The sequence goes on from NZ_JAYGIF010000150.1 coordinate 20,701, forward strand.
TCTCAATAATCCTGTGGATCACTCTGAACTAAAGGCGAGATTGCGGACAGGACTCCGCCTCACGGCTTTGACCCAATCTCTAACTTGGACAAATCAAAGATTGCTAGCTCAAAATGACTTACTGGATGCTCTAAGCTTGTCTGATCCTCTAACCAAGGTCTTAAGTGAGCAAGCCTTTGCGGGGATAAGGCAAAATATAATGTCGCAGTTTAGAGGATTTGGAACTTACAAAAGTTACAGTTATCTAAGTGTGTTGATTATTGATATTGATCGCTTAAACTCCATTGTTCAGTCCTACGGTGAGAGAATTAGGGACGAGGCAATCAAAGCGATCGCAGGACGATTAAGTCATAGTTGCGCGGCAAATAGTTTGATTTATCGGCATGGGGATGAGTTTGCCTGTGTTACTCCTCACCATGATACGGAGAGCGCCACCCAACTTTCTCTCAATCTTCTTTCTAGTATTCGTAGTCATCCGATCGCCGTTTCTTCGGGCTTATTATTTCCACTGACCATTAGTATTGGTGGGGTAGTAGCATCTCTAGAAAATCAGAATCAGCAGATGCATGATATCAATTTTGATGAACTAGTTGCCTTAGCCTCACACTCATTACTACAAGCCCAAAAATCTGGTGGCGATCGAAACTATATTGAAATATCTGGCTAATATTTTATGCGTATAGCAATGTAAGTTTTGCTTAGGACATAAAACCAAAAAGATGAGTGGCGGCGCGAAGCGCCGCCACTCATCTTTTTGGTTTTGATTTGTTCTATCTATCTCTTGCGTAGCTATATCAGCCGACACTTGTGTTTGGACGCAATCAAAACCCAAGAAGAGAATGGCGGCGCTTCGCGCCGCCATTCTCTTCTTGGGTTTTAACTTGGCGACAGCTATAGATCGCCGAATCAGGGCTATGAACGCAATTCTTTTACATCCGATCCAAAGCAGAGGCAATTCATGAATTGCCTCTGCTTTAATCTTTATGCCGTGAAGCCTTGATTTGATCGATAAAAAATTCTTCGAGTGTTTGGCGGGCTAGCTCGATCGCGATCGCCTTTGCCCCGATACTCGCAATATAAGTCAAAAATTCTGGTAGATCCTTCGCTAATTGACCATGCCAAGTATCATTCTGGAAGATTAAATGCTCTAACCAAGGTCTCAGCTCTTCCTCAGAACCACCGCGCCCACTGACCTGATAGGACTGCTCTGTACCCAGTAACTCGTTTAAAGTCCCCATCGCCACTAGTTCGCCTTTATTGAGGATGCCAATGCGATCGCAGATTAACTCCACATCAGACAAAATATGGCTGTTAAAAAATACGGTTTTGCCCTGATTTTTGAGCATCAAAATAATTTCACGCACTTGATAGCGACCAACAGGATCAAGCCCAGACATTGGCTCATCGAGAAACACAATTTCGGGATCATTGATCAGAGCTTGGGCGACCCCAATCCGCTGCACCATACCTTTAGAATATTGGCGCAATTGCTTTTTCCTTGCTACAGACTGCGATAGTCCTACCAGATCCAGCAAATCAGCAATACGTTGACGACGTAGAGACGGTGCAACTCCAAATAGGCTACCAATAAAATCAAGAAGTTCCCAGCCTGTCAAATAGTCGTAATAGTAAGCATTTTCAGGTAAATAGCCGATGGATTGCTTAGCGGCGCGATCACCGAGGGGATACCCTAAAATTTCACCAGTTCCCGATGTGGGCTTGACAATACCCAATAAAATCTTTAATAAAGTGGTTTTACCTGCCCCATTAGGACCAAGTACACCAAAGGTTTCGCCTTGACGAATGGTTAATGAAAAATCCTGTAAAGAACTAATTTTTTGATTTAACCAAAAGCCAGTACGATAAGTTTTGCTCAAGCCGTCCGCGACAATAGCGTTGCTTTGAATAATCTGTTTCTGGGATTCATTAGACAATACTTCTACCATGGCTACCGATCTAAAGCTGCAAAGTTCATGCTTTAAAACACTATTTTAACGTCAGTTCGGGCTAATTTTAAAATGGGGATAATCTTGATGTTTACGACTTAAATTCAGATTTGTAACCCTAAATGATTTACAGCAATTGCCGATTAAATAAACCAAGAAAAACCTTGAAAGCACTGCTTCGCAAGTATTTCAAGGTTTTTCTTGGTTTGGGTTAAGCGTAAAGCGCCGTAGGATTGCTAGATAATACCAATTCACGAAAGTATAGCCACGCTTTCGTGAATTAAAAACCAAACTCAGTAAGGGTTTTCAAAACACAAAATGGCTACGCAATTTTGTGTTTTGGTATAAGTGGATGGGCTTAGTTTGCTAATTATGCATATAGCGATCCTAAATGATTTGTAAGATTTAGAGGGTTGTGAGAGTGCGCCCCTTCGGGGCGCACTCTCACAACCCATAGTAGGATTGCTATAGATGTTTAAGCTAAATTTGAGGATAAAGATAAAAATCGTTACCTGACTACTAGAGATGTATTAATCGATAACCTATACAATGTAATGAAACAAGGCTAGATAGCGCCCCGCTATGAGTAATATTTTTTTGCTGCCACCAAACCTAGACAAGAAGGAGCGTTTTGCTGCTTCTTGGGAATATTTGCTAGAAAATATTCAAGATTTAGGTCAGGATTTCGTTGACTTTTTAACACAGCGATCGGGCAAGCCAAGTTCAACCTTTGTTAAAGCCGTTAGCCATCCTTCTTTTACGTCAGACATCCAACCTGACATAGTTTTAGAATGTCAAGATTTTGATATTTTCTGCGATCATCGTTTAGAGAGTGAGTTAAACAAGCTTTCTCTAGAAGCATTATTCGTTTTGGCGAAATCTCAGACTAAACAGACTTACATAGCAATAATTAGTAATAGTTATTGTCTAATCGAGCCTGAAATTTTAGCCAGTAATTCGGCAAAACAGTATTATCTCAAGCCCCATGATCAAGTTAATTCATCCATGCCATATTTTTGTTGGCAAGATGTGTATGCTTTGGTAGCTCAGAGGCAAGATCGGCTTGCCCATGAATTCTCGGAGTATATGCATTTCATGGATATGCAACCTTGGCAGCATAGTCAATGGGGCGAGCTATTTCTAAATCCTGATGTTGCAAAAACATTTAGTCAACAATGGGCGCAAACAATCCATTATTTCCAAGATATGAAGATTGAGGCAAAACTGAGTGGGTACAGCGCCTTAGAGGTCACGTATCCTTTACCTTGGTTGCAATTGCTATATATCTATGCAGCTCGATCTGTCAGTCATAGCGATCTACAGTCTGTAAGCCCTTATCTTGTAGCAACAATTTGGATTAAGGGGGATGCGAAAACTCAGATTCAGGCTTTTCATGGCATCTCCGATCGCTTTACGATACCAGACAATAATCATATTATGGTCGAGATTAGAGCGAGTTTAGCTGATGGTTTATGGATGATCAAAACTGGTAGCCGCCCAAAATTGGCTGCAACGTATTACACGTCGATAGATCGTCTTGTTGCATCAGATTCTAAGCAAATGCAGCAAAATCTGTTGGCTTTTACTAAGGCGGTATTTACCCATGCTCAAAGCATAGAAGGCCTTTAGATTTCTATGCTTTGAGCAAATAAGCGATGGTTAGCGCCTGCGGCGCTAACCATTACACAAAAGATAAGTGGCGGCGCTTTGCGCCGCCACTTATCTTTTGTGTAATGGTTTATTTGGAGCCTTGGGTGACTTCTACGTAGATATTTTCAAGGCGGACGGGTTGACGCATAATTGAGTCAATTGTGATGCCTTCAAAACATTCCAAAATTTCTTTTAGTTCCATGACCTTAGGTAGCCAAAACGCTAAATCTCGACCATAGTAGCGATAGGCAAAACCCAACTCGATCGCCCTAGCGATCGCCAAATCTTCAGTAGGTGTACAAATGATCGCAATTTCCTTAGCTGGGACATGTTGACGCAGTTCTTCGAGACTCCCTTCCGCCAGCAAACTTCCTTGTTTGATAATGCCAATTCGCTGACAAAGGCGTTCGGCTTCGTCGAGCATATGGGTAGTCAATAAAATGGCAGTATCTTGACTTTTAAGTTTGCGAATCAATTCCCAAACTTCATAACGAGCTTCAATATCTAGTCCTGTGGTCGGCTCATCAAGTACCACTAATTGCGGCTGATGCACAAGGGCGATCGCCATGCTCAGACGGCGCTGCATTCCGCCACTAAGAGTGTCAGCAATACTTTTAGCGCGATCGCCTAGTCCCACTAGTTCTAAGCAGTACTGAGCTTGCTTGCGACAAGCTTCATTGCTCAGTCCATAAAGCTGCCCAAAAAAACGCAAATTTTCTTCGCAGGTTAAGCTCTTATAAAAAATATTTTCTTGAGGAGCCACGCCAATCAGCGATCGCGTTGCACCTGATGCATGTAGACCATTCATTGTGACAAGTCCAAAATCAGCTTGAATCAAACCACATAAAATACTAATCGTAGTGGTTTTACCAGCACCATTTGGACCTAGTAAACCATAGACTTCGCCTGCTTGAATAGCAAAACTTAAGTCCTGTAAAACTTGCTTCTTCCCATAAGATTTACAGATTTTGCGAACTTCTAGCACAGAATATCTATCTCTTTAAAGTAATGCTTAAAGTATAGCAATGTAAATTTTGCTTAAGACATAAAATCTCAAAGAGTAATGGTGGCACTTTGCGCCGCCATTACTCTTTTGATTTTAGTACTGCAATATGCTGTACTCGCCCTGAGGAAGTAGCAATGTGGACTCTATTTGACTCTTAACTAGGGGGCTGACATATTCAGCATTATTCAAGCATTCGATCAAAAGCTTATTGGCATCATGGTATGTCCGCAATACTTTGAGTTGATTGTCGCTGAACTGCCACTCTTGCGAACTTTTACGGTGCTGAACAATCAAGTTACGTAATTTTTTAGACCAATCTAGCCCCTTAGACTGCCACCACTTGGCAAAAGCTTCTCGATTTTTAGAAGGATCGGGAAACTTCTGACGCAAAAACTGCAATCCTCTTTGTAGATCTGGCTCAAGTATGCAAGCCAACTCTAAAACAGGATGGTTAGCAAAATATAAAGCCAAGTCTAAATTGAGTGCCAAATTAATTGTGTAATCGATATCCACCTCTGTTTCCATTGTGTTATCGTTGCCTAAAGCCTTGCTGCGAGCGCGTTCTAAGGATCGAGAATGAGCAATATCTAAGGCGCGGGCGCGATCTAGCGATCGCGTATTTTCTAAATCAATATCTAAATATAAAGCCCGAATCGTCACGGCTTTGTAAGGGGTTTGGATCTGAATTGACTGTTGGTTAACCCATGTCAAGAATGACTGCAATTGCGGATCTTGGCTCACCAAGTCATCAATTTTGCGTTTCATCATCTTCAACATGCGATCAGCTTGCTGGGAAATACTAACGGTCATTACGATTACACCATGCCAACGCTTGAGATATATACGTTCGAGCAGATATTTTTGAGCATCACTTGGCGTACTATTGGCTATACGATAGGCGGCAAGATAATCATGTAACGTGGTATGAGCAAGTGAGTAAATTCCTTTGGCACATTCAACAAATATGCTATGTTGCCACTTGAAAAGCTGAAAAACCTGATCGTAATTAATCGCTAACTTGGATAAGTTGTGACTAGCTGCAATACAGTCCTGAAAGTCTTCCTCAAGTTGGTTGTTTTGCCATACATAACCGTGGCGATCAAGCGACACGATCGCCACATAGGAAAGTAGGTCTAGTTTTTGAGAAGTTGATAATACTTGATTGGGGTAACTAGTCAAGCACTTAGTCTGCTCCCATTTGGTTAATAGTAAATTTAGGGTTTCTTGATAAAAGTTAGGTTTAAGATACTCATAATTACTAAAGACAGAACAAAGATGAGTTAGTAATAGAGGATTACTGGCTATTTCCGCTAAAGGTTGATTTGTGGAAAGCAATTGTTGGAACTTTTCATTTTTCTTCGGCTTGTCAGAGCAAGTAGTTTGAAACCATTTACTGGCAAATGTGGTAATTTGTGATTCTTCAAAAGGTGCTATTCCCACTGTCGAAAATGACTCTAGGATATGACTATAAATTGGATTGCGCGTGGCAACTACTAGGCGATTCTTGGGATAGCGATCGCTAAATCTCAAGATTTTTCGAGCAATTTCTGCTCGATGCGTCTCTGGTAGGTCATCTAACTCATCACAAAGCAGTAAAAAACGCCCTTGATTTACTAATCGATCTAAAACTTGGTGATCTAAAAATTCATCGGACAATCCATAGTTAATCAATTGTTGCTTTAACCATAGAAGTGGATCGCCAAGATCTTGCAGTGAAACAAGCGATCGCAGGGGCAGAAATAGCGGTACATATCTAGGTAAGACATTACCTGTGATACAAGCCATTGCCCAATATTTTAGTAATGTCGTTTTCCCTGAGCCTAAACCACCAACCAACAAGATTAGTTTAGATTCTTCTAGAGCCTGATTTGATGGAATTGTGGGTGGACAAAGTTTATTTAAATAAAAGCGATCATATTGTTCAGGAGATACATTAGCAAAAGCTTCATTAAGATCAAGCTGCTGACTACTTGGCAAGGTAGTAAAAACATTAATCTCTGTATATAAATTATGCAAACAAATTGGAGTATTAATATCAATAATCCTGAAGCGATCGCATTGGCGAATCAAAGCAGAAGAAATATTTTTGCGAATTGACTGAAATGATTTATCTACCCCAGCTTCTGCAAGTAGAGAGGAACTATCACCTGTATTTTGAGAGATTTTATCTACACTTATATTGTTGTTTGAGTTTGTAGCTGATATAGCATTATCAACTAAATTACTATTAGTAGATACATTTGTACTAGAGTTTGAAATGTGTGAATCATCTTGATTTTCTATCGATAAATCCTGAACGGAGTTTATAGAAATATTTAGCTTTTCACAAACTAAATCATAGGTGTTGCGATCAACTATTTCTCCATTTAAGAAATTCTCGACTAGTTGCACTGCCAAACTAAGCTCACTGGCTAACTGTAAAGGCGTATATCCTCTAAGGGTGAGTTCATCTTGTGCTTTGCTAAGGATATCTGAAGATGCTCTTAGCATTAAGGCTACAACCATATTTTTTTATCCCTATTTTGCCAATTTTATCAAAAACTTGCTTTAATCAATTCTATTAGCTGTGGGTACTTTGCAACCGCAGTTTCATTACTAAACTATTATCTAATTACGAGAAGTCTAACCCTGTGAGTTTGTTAACATTAGCGATTGATGTAGGTGGAAGTAGTATCAAAGCGATCATCTTGCAAGATGATCGTACTCCAATATCAAAGCGATCGCTTATTTATACTCCACATCCTGCTACTCCTGATATCATCGTGGCGACCTTAATCGACTTAATTGCTGAGCAGGGGAAATATGATCGTATTTCCATTGGATTTCCTAGCGTTGTCGAACATGGGGTAACAAGGGGCGCAATTAATTTACATCCTGACTGGGATGGATTCCCTTTGGAGGAAGTACTCCGATGTCAATTGGGTAAACCGATCAGAATCGCTAATGATGCTGATGTACAGGGATGTGGGGCAATCACAGGTAAAGGTGTAGAATTAGTAATTACTCTAGGTACTGGATTTGGATCATCACTATTTCTCAATGGTAAGCTATTGCCAAATCTAGAACTAGGGCAACATATTTTTGTTGGTCGTGAAACCTATGAAGATCTTTTAGGACAAGCGGCTCTGGAGAAAATTGGTGTGGATTTGTGGAATATCAGATTGCTAGAGGTGATCGCTTCCCTTTATAAGTTATTTAACTATGACCAGCTTTATATTGGCGGCGGCAATGCTCGCTTAGTTACTTTACAATTCCCCCCAAATTTGTCGGACAAAGTAGCGATCGTGTCTAATGATTTGGGATTGATTGGTGGGCTTGCTTTGTGGCAATCCTAGCATCTCAGGAAATTTGTCGTGCAATAAGCCTCTATAGCAATGTAAGTTCGACGAAAGCAGAAAATGGTAAGAATCGCATAGCGATTCTTACCATTTTCTGCCATTTGCGGCGTGCGAAGCACGCCGCAAATGGCTATATCGAACTCACGTTAGATTACTATGTGGATTGTCTTTAAGCGTAACCGTTAGATTTGGCAAACCTTCAAGTTTCTCCTCAAGCTGTTTTGGTTCAGTCTGAGGTACGAATATTACTAGTCCATCGGGAATACATTTTATTTCTATTGGAGTATGACCAATAATTTCTCCATCCAAAACTACACGTTGGGGAGGATTCGTTTTGATTTTAAAACTCTTGGCTCGCAGGTAGCCGATATCAGGATGATTAACCGCTTCACCACTCAAAGCCGAAGTTAGTAACTCAAAGGAAGCAGCGATCGCCGTAGTTTTAGATTGGGTGGCGACAATCGTCAAATCTAAAAGTCCATCATCAAAAATTACCCCAGCAACCCCCTGAGCCAAAATCGATGTAGGTGGAGCCGCATTGGCGATCGTCAAAGCGGCGGCGGTAACTGTAATTATTTTATCTTCGGTTTCGATTTCTGCATCAAACTGTTGCATCTTACCCAACTGCTCAATTCCAGCCGCGACATAAGCTAATACTCCTAACCAATTTTTAGCTTCTCGACCTGCATGTTTTACGGTTTCTGCTTCAAATCCAATACCTGCTAGTAGCAGCATCGGCAAACCATTACAGATTGCGGCATCAACGATGCGCGTATGTCCAGCCAAAATGCTTTCACAAGCAGGGGCGATCGCAGTTGGTAGTCCTAATGCATTTGCAAAACCATTGGCTGTTCCTCGCGAGATAATCCCCAAGGGAATATTTTTACCAATTAAGGCCTCGGCTACGGCGGAGAGAGTGCCATCACCGCCTGATGCAATCAGAGCAGTCGCTCCAAGTCCTACAGCTTTTTTTGCTAGTGTCGCGGCACTGATATCAGGGGTAGTCATCTGCACATCTAAGGCGATCGCAGGTTCGAGAATTGACTTAATTAAGGCTAAGTCTTGTTCAGGATCGCCTTGACCAGAGACAGGATTAAAAATCAAACACATAGATTCTGGCTTCATTTTCATCAACCTCATTGATCAACCTAAAATCCCAGTAATTCTCATTATAAAAATCGATTTTTTGAAAGTCCGCCGTTGGCGGACTTTCAAAAAATCGATTTTAGTGTTTCCAGCGCCAAAGGCGCTGGAAACACTAAAATCGATTTCATAAATCCTAAGCGATCGCTAGCATTTCACATCAAGAGATACAATCGTTTAGATAGTAGATAAGTAAATGGGCACAATAATTACAAATCCAAACCAGTAAGGTTGCATCCTTGTGGGGTGCTACCTTGCTGGTTTGGGTAATTTAGTCTGCTCGGGGACTTAATGATCGCAAAGTAAAATTTTTTAGCAGTCTATGGCAATAATTATTGATGGCAAAGCCCTTGCAAAAAAAATGCAAAGGGCGATCGCCGAAGAAGTCGCACAACTACATCCAGAGTATGGTCGCCCTCCAGGGCTAGCTGTGCTAATGGTAGGGGATAATCCTGCTAGTGCTGCTTATGTCAAAAACAAAGAAACTGCCTGCCATAAATCAGGAATTGCCTCCTTTGGCAAACATTTTCCTGCAAGCATTACTCAAGCCGAACTAGAGCTAGTTATTGATGAATTAAATGCCGATGATCGCGTCGATGGCATTTTGATTCAGTTGCCTTTACCTGACAAATTCAATGCGATCGCCCTTTTAAATCGCCTTGATCCCGACAAAGATGCCGATGGCTTGCATCCCAATAACTTAGGTAAACTAGCGCGGGGGGAATCAGGCTTGCGGAGTTGCACTCCTGCGGGAGTGATGGAGCTATTAGCCGAAGCCAAAATTGATATTGCTGGCAAAAATGCTGTGGTGATTGGTCGCAGCATTCTGGTAGGTAAACCTGTCGCCCTAATGCTTTTGGAAGAAAACGCTACCGTGACAATCGCCCATTCCCGTACTAAAAATCTTGCCGAAATTACCCGTAAAGCTGACATCTTAATTGCAGCGATCGGTCGTCCTGAATTTGTAACTGCCGAGATGGTCAAGCCAGACGCAGTAATAATTGATGTGGGGATTAACCGCATTACCGACTACGAAGGCAAATCTCGCTTAGTTGGTGATGTGGACTATGCCAGTGTCAGTGGGGTCGCGTCCCACATTACACCAGTCCCCGGAGGTGTTGGTCCCATGACCGTAACCATGCTGCTGCACAATACCTTATGGAGTTACAAAGAAAAGTTTGCTAAATCTAAGAATTGCTGAATGATTGCGCCGCCTACGATGAACCCGATTTTGATGTTTCCAGCGCCTTCGGCGATGGAAACATCAAAATTGGGTTTTAAAAGTCCGCCATTGGCTAACCTAAAAAAACGATTTTTATAATCAGAATTGCTGGCAATCAACAAATTCTTAGGTGAGAGATCGCAAGACATTGCATAATATACATTCTGGGTATAGTGCGAAATTCTGTCCCAATTTTTGACCTTAGTTGTTGTCAAAATTGTCGAAGTTATTGTCGAAATTATTGCTAAGCCATGCCATCATCAACAGTTGCATTCAATTTAGATAAGTATTTACGCGATCTCAAACAAGAGGTTGAGGCGGCTCTTGATGCCTCGATCGCTGTTACCTATCCCGAAAAAATTTACGAATCCATGCGCTACTCGCTGATGGCTGGTGGCAAGCGTTTACGTCCGATTCTTTGCCTTGCCGCTTGCGAATTAATCGGTGGTGAGCGTTCTTGGGCTATGCCTACAGCTTGCGCGATGGAAATGGTACATACCATGTCCTTAATCCATGACGATTTGCCATCAATGGATAATGACGATTTTCGACGTGGCAAGCCGACCAATCACAAAGTTTATGGCGATGATATTGCGATTTTGGCTGGGGATGCCTTACTTGCTTATGCCTTTGAATTTATTGCCGATCAAACTAAAGGTGTACCTGCGGAGAGAGTTTTAAAAGTGATCGCGCATTTAGGTCATGCAGTAGCCGCAACGGGTTTGGTTGGCGGTCAAGTTGTTGATCTAGAATGTGAAGGTAAGATCGATGTTACTGCTGACACGCTCACGTTTATTCATATACATAAGACGGCCGCTTTGCTGGAGTCCTGTGTTATCTGTGGAGCATTATTAGCAGGTGCAAATGATACTGACATTAAACGTCTATCCACCTATGCTAATAATATTGGTTTGGCTTTTCAAATCATTGATGACATCTTAGATATCACTGCTACCTCAGAAGAGCTTGGCAAAACTGCTGGTAAAGATATCGCTGCCCAAAAAGTTACTTACCCTAGTTTGTGGGGTATTGAGACTTCACTACAAAAGGCGCAGGAACTAGTCGAACAGGCTAAAGTCCAACTCGTCAACTATGGTGATGCAGCTCTGCCACTGATGGCTCTTGCTGATTACATCACTTCTCGAAAAAACTAAATTCTAAATTTTCATCCCTATTTTCTCCTAATTCTTGCAATTGATATGAACATACATCCTGTTGGCGAAATCCTCGATAACCAAGTTCTACTAATTGCTTTATGTTCTAGCTTGACAGCTCAACTTCTAAAATTGTTCATTGAGCTAGCCCAATTTGGGAAAATTAGATTCAAGGTGCTATTTGAAACAGGTGGTATGCCTAGCTCTCATTCGGCGCTAGTTTCGGCACTAGCGACAGGGATTGGACGCACCCAAGGATGGGACACCCCACAATTTGCGATCGCGACAGTCTTTGCTTTTATCGTAATGTATGATGCCGCAGGTATCCGACTTGCCGCAGGTAAGCAAGCCAAGGTTCTCAATCAAATCATGGTGGAAGTATTTGAAGAAGAACATGATCCACTCAAGGAGTTATTAGGTCATACTCCAGCTCAGGTCGTCGCTGGTTCTATTTTAGGTATCTTGCTAATGTGGTGGTTCTTATAGAATTGCAATAAAAAAGAAGAGGGCTGCTAAAGCAGCCCTCTTCTTTTTTATTGCAATTCTACACGGCTAGGAATTTCTGAATCACTTCATTGCTTAGCTCTGCTGTTTTACCAGAAGCGACAATACCACCTTTTTGCATGGCATAATACCAATCTGCTTGGCGGACAAAGTGCAAATGCTGCTCCACAAGCAGGATTGAAATCCCAGTGGTTGCCACAATATGTTTAACTGCCGATTCAATTTCTAGAATAATTGATGGCTGAATCCCTTCCGTCGGTTCATCAAGAATTAATAATCTAGGTTGTCCCATCAAAGCACGGGCGATCGCTAATTGCTGTTGTTGACCACCGCTCAGGTCACCACCCATGCGATTGAGCATCGATTTTAAGACTGGGAAAAGCTCGTACACCATATCTAAGAGATTTTGGCGAACCGCAGGAGTAACAGGTCGAGATTCTAAACCAAGTAAGAGATTCTCTTTGACAGTCATACGGGGCATAACTTCCCGCCCTTGAGGCACATAGCCCACACCCATTCTGGCGCGTTGATCGGGCGTGAGTTCAGTAATATCTTTACCAAAAAAAGAAACATCTCCCTGTCTAGGTTTTAGCAAACCCATAATTGTTTTTAACAGCGTTGTCTTACCGACTCCATTACGACCAATTAGACAAACCATTTTGCCCGAAGCCACGCCCATATCAACATTACGCAGAATATGGCTTTCACCATAATAAACATTGAGATTATTAATTCGTAAAATCGGATCGTAAGTATCTTCCATAATTTACCTTTGTTTTAAGTTGGATGTTTATTGGCTATTAGCTGTTAGCTTTTAGCTTTTAGCTATTAAGTTCTTACAGTCATCAATTACTAAAAGCTAATAGCTAATGCTCCTCTTCCTGCTGCCCCAAATAAACCTCAATTACTCGTGGATCGTTCTGCACTTCTTCAAAATTGCCTTCACAAAGAACGCTACCTTGATGCAAGACAGTTACCTTCCGTGCAATTTGACGCACGAACTCCATATCATGCTCAATGACGATAATTGAATGGGATTCTGCCAAAGACATCAAGAGATCACCAGTTTTTTCGGTTTCTTCATCAGTCAAACCTGCAACGGGTTCATCTACTAACAACAAATCTGGAGACTGAGCAATTAACATGCCAATTTCTAGCCATTGTTTTTCACCATGGGAGAGAAACTCTGCTTTCATTCCTGATTTGTGGCTGAGTCCGATGGTTTTCAAAAGATCGTTGACCTTCTGCTTCTCTACCACTGTTGGTGGCTTAAACAATGTGGAAAAGACATTCTTATTAGGATTACTAGCTAACTCTAAGTTCTCCCTTGGTGTGAGATTGAGGTATACACGCGGTGTTTGAAACTTGCGTCCTACTCCCATTCTGGCTATTTTATGCTCAGAAAGCGATCGCGTATTTCTACCTTTAAATTTCACCTGTCCTTCGGTGGGTTTCACTTTGCCCGTGATCACATCTAAGAATGTGGTTTTACCCGCACCATTAGGTCCAATGATTACCCTTAGCTCACCCTGTTCCATATCAAAGTTCAAGTTGTTAATGGCTTTAAAGCCATCAAAACTAACCGTGACATCTTCAATTTCTAGGATTTTCCCTTTCACTTTGTACCTCTGGATCTAACTCAAGACTGGGATATGTAACCGTCGGTCTGCCAAAAAAGATTCTCTTAAATAGCAATACGCCACTAGTGCGACACCAACCAACTAAACCATCGGGCAGTACCATGACGACAATCAAGAACATCGCACCCTGAAAGAATAGCCAAATTTCGGGGAATTGCTCACTCAGTAAGCTCTTAGCAAAGTTGACTAAAATTGTGCCGATTAATGCACCGATCAATGTAGCTCGACCACCCACAGCTACCCAAATTACCATTTCAATGGAAAGAGCAATATCCATTGATTTTGGAGAAATGATTCCAGTTTGAGGAGTGAATAACGCACCGCCAATACCAGCCAAAACTGCTGAAATCGCAAACACTAACACTTTAAATCCAGTGGGATCATAACCAGAGAATCGAGCGCGGTTCTCATCATCTCTTAATGCAATTAATAAGCGCCCAAATCTACCACTAGTTAGCCATCGGCAAAGTGCATAGGCAAGCCCTAAAAAGACTACAGTTAAAATATAGAAGACTCTTTGGGTTTCAGGAGCATTAATATCGTAGCCAAAAATGGTCTTAAAATCAGTCAGTCCATTCGTGCCATTAATCAGTTGCTGCTGACCGTTGAAAAAGTTAAAAAAGATAATCGTGGTGGCTTGAGTAAGAATTGAGAAATACACTCCACGAATGCGATTTCTAAATACTAAGTATCCTAAGACTGCGCCCACAATCGCAGGGATCAGCACGATCGCTAAGACTGTAAATTGGAAAGAGTGAAAAGGTTCCCAAAGAGCAGGAAGTTTATTAATTCCATACAGAGGCATAAACTCAGGCAGCTTTTGGGTGGACTCAGCAGGAAATTGCAGTTTTAAGTGCATTGCAAGGGCGTATCCACCCAAACCAAAAAAGACTCCATGTCCTAAGCTCAAAAGTCCAGTAAATCCCCAGATCAGGTCAATCCCTAGAGCAACGATCGCTAAAGCTAAAAATCGACCTAGCATCGTGATTCTAAAAGCTTGTCCCGTCGCACTAAAAATTGGGGGGATCACAAAAATCAGTATCAAGGCGATCGCTAAGCCGACACCAACTTCAATCCCTAGCGATCGCCAATTTTTCTGAGATATCGATGGAGTTGGAATATTTTGAGAAATATCTTCTATCATGCTCATTTGTCTATTACATACTGATGTTCAGGACACTTACAACTCTACCGATCGCCCCTTTTGAGGGAACATGCCCGCAGGCTTATACTGCAAGAAGGCAACAATCGCTAGGAAAAGTAATACTTTTGCCATGCTGGTAGTACCAAAGAAAGTAAAAAATCCCGCCACAGGACTTTGTGGACCAAACAAAGTGACAAAGGTTTGCGATCCAAATAGATAGCTAGTAATACCGATCGCCATGGCGGCTGCAATACTACCAACAAGCTTACCAACACCGCCAACCACAACCACCATAAAGGTATCAACAATGTAGTTTTGACCAGTATTAGGTCCCACTGAGCCAAGGAAACTAACCGCACAACCCGCAACCCCTGCAAGTCCTGAGCCAAGAGAAAAAGTAAGTGCGTCAACGGTTTTAGTGGGAATTCCTAAACAAGAACTCATTTGGCGGTTTTGCATGACTGCGCGGATGCGTAATCCCCAAGGCGATTTCTCTAAGAACAGATAAATACTAATTACACAAATAATGGTTAAAGCGATAATAAATAAGCGCACATAGGGCAACTGGATTGAGCCAATCTCCATACCGCCACGCAACCACTTCGGAGCAGTTACATCCACGTTTTGCGCTCCAAACCAAGGTTGAGTTACAGCAATCTTATAGATCTGAGCCATTAATACAGATACAGTAACTGAAATGGCTAGAGACAGCGGCAAAAGAATAGCGATCGCCCAGTTACGGATTGATTCCCAATTTGGTCTTTTCTGGAGAATCCAGACCCCAACAAAATACAAAATGCTAAAAACTACTAAACCAGCTAGGATTACCCAATTGATACTACGCACAAATTGTTGAAAAATCAGGCTCACGCCCCACGTTGCCAACAGCGTCTCAAGGGGTCGTCCATAGAGATGGCGAATCACCCCCTTTTCCAAAAGGAAGCCAATCGTTGCGGTCACTAGAAAAGCGGCAATTAATGCGGCAAAAACATAGAAATCTGTCCAAGGTTCTCCCAAATTTTTGAAGCCATTCTGCACTACAAAAGTTGTATAAGCTCCAAACATCATCAGTTCGCCATGAGCCATATTAATTACGCCCATCAAACCAAATACGATTGCCAAACCTAGTGCAGCTAGCAACAAAACAGAACCTGTACTGATGCCGTTAAATACTCCTTGAAGAAGTTGGAGAAGATTCTCTGTCATGTTTCTATCAACATTATTTATCGGTATTTGGTATCGAAATCAATAGTACAAAGTGTAGAGGCAATTCATGAATTGCCTCTACACTTTGTACTTAATGCATAAGTCTTAAAAACCGTTTAAGAATTGTCTAGATCCCTCCCAGCCCCCCTTAAAAAGGGGGGAGAATTTTCTTCTTCCCCCTTTTTAAGGCGGATTGAGGGGGATCTCTTAAGGCTTTTGATCGCAAGAAGTAATTCTTAAATGGTTTCTTAAGCTTCTAAATAATTAAGCAAATAGAAGTTTATGCCTTCTTAAATTTGCCACCTTTAGCTTTATCAGAGTAATCACAGTAATACCCTTTAGTTTCGGTTACAAATTGGTTCCAAGGTAATGGCGCAACTGCTTCCTTAGTCTCATTGACAATCTTGAACTGACCATCGGCGGTAACTTCACCAATACGCACAAACTTAGAAAGGTGATGGCTATTTTCCATCGTCACCTTGCCTTCTGGAGCGTCAAAGGTTTGACCTAGAGCAGCCATTCTTACCGCTTCGAGATCATCAGCTTTACCTGCTTTTTTGACAGCTTGAGCCCAGATATTAACAGCAATATAGCCAGCTTCCATTGGGTCATTGGTAACGCGATCTGCACCATACTTAGCCTTGAATGCTTCTACAAACTTCTTGTTGGCAGGGTTGTCAACGGTCATGAAGTAGTTCCAAGCTGCATAGTGTCCCTTCAGGAATTCAGGTCCGATCGCCTTAACTTCTTCTTCAGCGATACTGACGGACATCGATGGATACTTATCAGCGGTCAAACCCGCACCTTGCATCTGTTTAAAGAAGGCTACGTTACTATCACCATTGAGTGAGTTGTAGATTACGCCACCATTTGGCAAAGCTTGTTTGATTTTGGAAATGATAGGGGTTACTTCTGAGTTACCCAGTGGCAAATAATCTTCACCAACTACCTTGCCACCCAATGCTTCTAATTGAGCCTTGATGATTGTATTAGCAGTACGAGGGAATACATAGTCAGAGCCAACCAAGAAGAATTCTTTACCCTTGTTGTTCAGTAACCATTCTACAGAAGGTTCAATCTGTTGGTTTGGTGCAGCACCAGTGTAGAAGATATTCTTCGAGCATTCTTGTCCTTCGTATTGGACAGGATAGAAGAGTAGATGATCTTTAGATTCAAATACAGGTAGTACAGCTTTACGACTTGCTGAAGTCCAGCAACCGAAAACAACTACAACTTTGTCTTGGTCAATCAATTTCTTAGCTTTTTCAGCAAATGTGGGCCAGTCAGAAGCTCCATCTTCAACGATCGCTTCAATTTGCTGACCCAGTACACCGCCAGCCTTATTAATTTCTTCGATCGCAAGTTGAGTTGAGTCAACTAGACTCTTTTCACTGATCGCCATAGTGCCACTCAAAGAGTGCAAAATCCCGACCTTAATCGTACCACCACTAGCTGCGGGAGTGCCTGTGGCTGTAGGTGATGCATCAGTAGTTGCGGCTGTGGTTGTAGTGGCTGTGGGAGTAGCTGGCGCACAGGCTTTGATTAAACTACTAATTCCAAGGGCAGCAGAGCCATAAACGATAAACTTACGACGATTCATTTGACTGCTCATTAAACTTTAACGCCTCCAAACTATTGAATTTTGTTTAAAAAAATTGACTTAACAATCTAGGATGGAGGTGAAACCTCACTCCTCTCACACTGATCAATCAAAGATGATAGCTTCACAATCCTGATATAGTTAATCTCAATCGGTTGTATCACAGAATACTTTTTTTAACCATTGGTCTTCCCATGATTCATCTCAGATAGCAATTAGCGATTGAACTAAAATATATAGCGATCCTAAATGGTTTGTGAGAGTGCGTCCCGAAGGGGCGGACTCTCACAAACTTGCAAATCTTACAAATCATTTAGGATCGCTACATAAACTTTTTTTGTCAATTTTTTGGCTTCACAGCTTTTTTGCAAAAAAATTGTTTTTTTGTCGGAATTACAACTTTTTAATCTAAACTAACGTCAGTTCGCCGAAAGCTAAAAATGGTAAGAATCGCTAAGCGATTCTTACCATTTTTAGCCATTTGTGGCGTGCGAAGCCCGCCGCAAATGGCTATATCGAACTCACGTTAAACTACAGTGCTTTGCGCTCAAACCCAAACCAAGAAAATTTTTGAAAGCGTTGCTAAGCAACGCTTTCAAAAATTTTCTTGAGGTTCATTTGATCGGTAATTGCTGTAAAATCCAGCTAAACTTATAAAAGAGTTATATTGTCACACTTTCATAAGTTTAGCTAGGCTACTTAATGTCATTAAATCTACATTCTGTTGACAATAAATTCTGTGATTTTGGCTAGTCCATCTTGGGTTTTGAGGTTACTAAATACAAAGGGTTTGTCACCTCGCATCTTTCGAGCATCGCGATCCATCACACCTAGGTCTGCACCAACATAGGGAGCAAGATCAATTTTATTAATCACCAATAAGTCAGACTTTGTAATCCCAGGTCCACCCTTACGAGGAATTTTATCTCCTGCGGCAACGTCAATCACATAAAGCGTTAAGTCTACAAGTTCAGGGCTAAAAGTAGAAGCTAAATTATCACCGCCACTCTCTACAAAAAGTAAATCTAAATCCGTAAAACGAAGTTCTAATTGCTCGATCGCCGCCAGATTCATCGAAGCATCTTCACGAATTGCAGTATGGGGACAGCCGCCTGTCTCCACGCCTACAATACGATCGCGGGATAGAGCTTCACTACGAACCAGAAATTGAGCATCTTCTTGTGTATAAATGTCATTGGTAACAACTGCAATCTGAAAATGCGATCGCATAGATTTACAAAGGCAATCAACAAGGGCGGTTTTGCCAGAACCAACTGGGCCAGCTACTCCGACACGAAATGGTGACATTGGGATTTATCCAGCTTATATATAAGGTAAAGTAGAGACGACGCTTTGCGTCGTCTCTACTTTACTGTAATTTTAGCTAATGCACATTGTTACGCAACGTTTATCAAGAATGGATTTATCGACAGAAACAAAGCAATTGGTTGATCGAAATTCTCTCTTAACACTTGCACTCATTGCTGAAGATAGAACCCGCAGCCGTCATCGATTTACGACTGTTGAAGGGGAAGAGATTAATTTACAACTTCCAAGAGGTACAGCGCTCAGAGAGGGAGACATTCTCGCCGATGAGCATAGTCAAGCGATCGCCATTGTTGTTGCTAAGCCTGAGCCAGTGATTACGATTACTGCAAAGCATCCTCTTGAATTTTTAAGAGCCGCCTATCATTTAGGTAATCGGCACATTTCATTAGAAATTACGGAAACCTATCTGCGTCTATCACCTGATTCAGTTTTAGAAGATATGGTTTTACATATGGGATTAACCGTAACTCATGAAATTCAACCTTTTCAACCAGAGTCTGGAGCTTACCATCACCACCATGATCACTAATCCAGACTCTTGGCAATTATTACGACTATTGCAACTCACTAGCCCTGCTTTACCAGTGGGTGCTTACAGCTATTCTGAAGGAATTGAATATCTTTGCAGCAATGGCACTATTCAAACTGAGTCAGATCTCTGTGATTGGTTACAAAGAGAGATGCATTTTGGATTTGTGACTAACGAAGCTGCGATCGCCCTCCGCGCTTATCAGTCCACACTTTCTGACGATATCATCGCTTTAAACTACTGGAATAATTGGTTGTCAGCAACTAGAGAAACTGAAGAAATTCGTCTCGCCAGTTGGCAAATGGGACAGTCCTTAATGAAGTTATGGCAGCAGCTTCCCGATCATCAAGAAGATCAATTAGAGAGTAAATCAATCCATAAACTTTTACCAACCGCCAAGGATAATATTCACGGAAAAGGCTGTAACTATGCGATCGCCTTTGGAATTGTTGCTGCTAGTATAGGAATTGATGCTAGTAATGCAATAGTTGGTTATATTTATAGCTGGTTATCTAATCTAGTCAGTGCTGCGGTTCGATCTGTGCCATTTGGTCAGACTACAGGGCAACAAATCATATTTAGGCTTAGTCCTGACATTTATAGTAGTTCTCAATTAGCCCTAAACCTCTTAGATAATGAATTGGAATGGTGTGGTTGGGGTACAAGTTTAGCTAGTGCTAACCACGAGACTCAATATTCGCGATTATTTCGTAGCTGATGATCTCGTGAAATTTATTAAAACTGTTGTCAAACAACAATTTTAATAAATCATAAGTGGTTTATTGAGTTAATTATAGTTATTGCCAACTATGTTACAGCCCTTTGCTCTCAGAGCAGTAATTGCGATAGGGCAAAATCTAAGCTCAAACTTAACTGATGCAAGTAATTTACGTTACTTACATTTGGGCTTAATATCCTGATACATTAGGCGACAGCCAGCTATTTGCATTATAAAAATCAGTTTTTTGAAAGCCATCCATCGGCGGGCTTTCAAAAAACTGATTTTAATGTTTCCAGTGCCGAAGGCACTGGAAACATTAAAATCAGTTTCATAATGAGATTTGCTGACAGCCATAGTGTAAGTTTGGCAATTTCTTAAAGCTGTTCTAGAATTGCTAAAGCCAATCGATTAGAAAAGTATGGAAACTGAAAACCCCCAACTAGTTACTACTGAACAACTTTTCTTGGCTAAGATTGAGCACTTGGAGCAAGAAATACAAGTACTGCGAACACAGAATATTATTTTAAGAGAACATTTAGATGCAAAAATTACGCAAGGAGAACAACTAACACAAGCTAATCATCGTCTGCAAACGGAAATAATTGATCGCCAACAGACAGAGACTGCTCTGAGATTACTTTTAGATCGACTTTCCAGTGAAATGAATGATCTCGAAATCATTCTTGATACCACCACATCCCATAGTGACACGATTGAAGCTCTGCTTTACGACCGAGCTTTATCCCTAGCCCGCGAAGTTACTATCGATGGGTTAACCCAGATTGCTAATCGCCGAGCCTTTGACCAAAGATTAGAAATAGAATGGCAACGCTTAGCTAGAGAACATTTGCCATTGTCTTTGTTACTGTGTGACGTAGATTTTTTTAAGCGCTATAACGATCGCTACGGACATCCTGCGGGAGATGATTGTTTACGGACAGTAGCCAAGGCGATCGATGCTTGTATTCGTCGTCCAGCCGATCTTGCTGCTCGTTATGGTGGAGAGGAGTTTGCGGTGATTTTGCCAAATACTCTCAAAGAAGGGGCTACTTTTATTGCTGAAGAAATTTGTCACGCTATTGGTGTGTTACGTATTCCCCACGAAGCCTCTTTTGTCAAAGATCGAGTTTCCGTCAGTATTGGTATATCTACCGCTATGCCCGAAAGAACTGTACATCCAAGAAGCATCATTGAATCGGCGGACAAGGGTTTATATCTAGCTAAAAATCAAGGACGCGATCGCGCTGTATATAGTAGTAACTATTAACCATATCCAAACCCAAATAGTGTGAGGCGGCGCGATGCGCCGCCTCACACTATTTGGGTTTGGATTTTAATTCACGAAAGTGTGACTACATTTTTGTGAATTAAAATCCAAACCCAGTAAGGGTTTTCAAAACACAAAATGGCTACGCCATTTTGTGTTTTGGTATTAGTTTATTTTGAGGCGATCGCCTGTTCGATCTTGACTTCATTTAGACAACTTCCACTTTGCTCAAATTCAGTAATATTGGCAAGTGTGGTTTCAGCAATATTAGCTAAAGCATGACTGGTAAAGAAAGCCTGATGTCCCGTCACAATCACATTGGGGAAAGTTAACAAGCGTTGAAATGTATCATCTTGAATAACTTCATTGGATAAATCTTCAAAAAACAAGTCTGCTTCCTGTTCGTATACATCAATGCCAAGATAGCCAATTGCACCTGATTTCAGCCCATTGATCGCAGCTTGAGTGTCAATCAACCCACCCCGACTAGTATTAATCAGCATTGTGCCAGCTTTCATTTGAGCGATCGCTTCTGTATTAATCAGATGATGTGAGTCAGGTGTCAGGGGACAATGGAGCGAAATAATATCTGACTGGGCAAATAGTTCGGATATTTGCACATAGGTCATTCCCATATCTAAGCAAGCAGAATTCTGATAAGCATCATAGCCAATTAATTTACAACCAAATCCCCGCATAATCTGAGCAAAAATTGCCCCAATCCGACCAGTTCCAATTACACCAACCGTTGCCCCATGCAGATCGAAACCGAGCAATCCTTCGATGGAGAAGTTACCTTCTCTAACGCGGTTATAGGCACGATGGACTTTACGATTAAGCGATAGAATTAATGCCACAGCATGTTCGGCTACTGCATAGGGAGAATAAGCGGGAACACGCACTATCGTTAGTCCTAAATGTGATGCAGCAGTCAAATCCACATGGTTAAACCCTGCCGATCGCAAAG
This sequence comes from Pseudanabaena sp. CCNP1317, assembly GCF_034931345.1. NCBI lineage: Bacteria > Bacillati > Cyanobacteriota > Cyanophyceae > Pseudanabaenales > Pseudanabaenaceae > Pseudanabaena > Pseudanabaena sp. CCNP1317. The sequence continues at coordinate 43,067 of NZ_JAYGIF010000150.1, forward strand.
CAATTAATTTTGTACCACCTTGAGCAAGCTTCTCTAACATCTCAGTATCAAGGTAATCATTAATGAAAATGCAGACTGCGGAATATCCTGCGGCTAGGGAAACAGTCTCATGACTGAGATGACATTCAAAAAAAATTATTTCATGTTGGTGCTGTTTATTCGCAGTATTAAACGATTGGCGATCGTAGGACTTAGTATTGAAAAAGGCGGTTTTCATGGATTTCTCGCAAATAAAGTGTTTGAAATTTTGCTGCAAATGACAAAGGCTCGCTTAGCGAGCCTTTGTCATTTGCAATTTAGAGATTAACCACCAACATTGAGAGTCGCCCTTGCAGGATCATAGGGTTCCAATTCCACCTTAACAGGTTTCACCTTCCAGATCTCATCGCAGTATTCTTTGATCGTCCGATCAGAAGAGAACTTACCAGAACGAGCTACATTGAGAATACTCATCGTTGTCCAATGTTCAACATCTTTGTAAGCTTCACTCACCTTAGCCTGACAATCTGAATAGGCTTGATAATCAGCCAACAACATATATTCGTCATGATGTAAGAGTGAGTCAACCAAAGGCTTGAACAAGTCCTTCTCACCTGGGGAGAAATACCCCATAGCTAAGCGATCGAGTACATTGCGAAGCTCTTCATTGCTCTCGTAGTAGTCGCGAGGATTGTAACCTTCATACTTCATCTTCTCGACTTCCGCAGCCGTCAGACCAAAGAGGAAGAAATTATCTTCACCAACTTCTTCACGGATTTCAATATTGGCTCCATCCAAAGTCCCAATTGTCAACGCGCCGTTCATGGTGAACTTCATGTTGCCAGTACCCGACGCTTCTTTACCTGCGGTAGAGATTTGCTCCGACAGGTCAGCGGCGGGGTAAATCAACTGCCCAAGGGAAGCACTGAAGTTAGCAAGGAAGACAACCTTAATCCGTCCATGGACATCAGGATCGCGATTGACGACATCAGCAACAGCATTAATCGCTTTGATAATCAACTTTGCCATGAAATACCCAGGAGCAGCTTTGCCACCAAACACAAAGGTGCGGGGAGTCATCTTGATGTTGGGGTTTTGCTTAATCCTCAGATACAGCCCAATGATGTGCAACAGGTCAAGATGTTGACGTTTGTACTCATGGATGCGCTTCACTTGGATATCAAAAATCGAGTTTACATCAACTTCTACACAATTGTGAGCCATGATGTAATCAGCCAGCTTTTGCTTGTTGGCTTGCTTGACTTGCCGCCAGCGATCGCGAAAATCTTTGTCGTCAATAAAGGTTTCGAGTTTGCGAAGTTCATCAAGATGTTTTAGCCAAGTACCACCGATTTTTTCGGTAATCAATTCTGAGAAGGTTGGATTCGCTAACAATACCCAACGGCGTGGGGTGACACCATTAGTTTTGTTGTTAAATTTCTCTGGCCAAAGTTTATAGAAATCTTTCAAGACATCTTGTTTTAGGAGTTCGGTGTGCAGAGCAGCGACCCCATTGACCGCGTGACTGCCTACAGTTGCAAGATTTGCCATCCGTACTTTCTTTCCGCCACCTTCTTCAATGATCGATAGGCGCAATAGTAACTCATCATCATCAGGGAACCAAGTTTGCACATCTTGCAAGAAACGGTGATTGATTTCGTAGATGATTTCCAAATGACGAGGCAACAAGCTTTCAAATAGAGGCACACCCCATTTTTCGAGTGCTTCAGGCATAAGGGTGTGATTGGTGTAAGCAAAGGTGCTTTGGGTAATCCGCCAAGCCTCATCCCAGAACATATGATGATCATCCACCAACAAACGCATCATTTCGGCAATGCTGATGGCAGGGTGGGTGTCATTTAGCTGAACCGCAGCATGATCAGCGAGGTTATCTAGACGACCATATTTTTTTAGATGACGACGAATGATGTCTTGGAGTGAACAAGAAACGAAGAAGAACTGCTGCTCTAGACGCAACTGACGACCTTGGGGGGTGTTGTCGTTGGGATACAGAACTTTGGAGATAGTCTCTGATTTGATCTTAGTTGCTACTGCGCCATCATAGTCGCCAGAGTTAAAGGCTTGGAAGTTAAAGTCTTCCCCTGCTTCGGCTTTCCACAGACGCAGAGTATTGACGGTATTAGTTTGATAGCCAGGGACGGGAGTATCGTGGGGAATACCTTCAACGGTGAAACTAGGAATCCAACGAGTATGAGGACGACCGCGATCATCGTTGTAGACTTCAGTATGTCCGCCAAATTTAACTTGTACCGTGGATTCGTAGCGCACGACTTCCCAAGGGTTGCCACACTTTAGCCATTTGTCAGGGATTTCTACCTGCCAGCCATGTTGAATTGATTGATTGAAAATCCCAAATTCGTAGCGAATGCCATAGCCCATAGCAGGAATTTCTAAGGTGGCAAGGGAATCAAGGAAGCAAGCCGCTAGACGACCGAGACCACCGTTACCAAGTCCGGGATCGGGTTCTTGCTCTAGTACTTCGGTTAGGTCTAGTCCAGATTCTTTGACGGCTTGTTCGATCGATTCGTACAAATCAAGGTTGATCAGGCTATTACCAAGATGTCGCCCCATCAAAAACTCGGCTGATAGGTAGTAAACGGTCTTGATGTCTTGTTCGTGGTAGACCTTGAGTGTTTGTAGCCAACGTTGCAATAGGCGATCGCGGGTGGTGTACGACAACGCCATGTAGTAATCAGTGAAGTTGGCGAGAATCGCTAGTTTGCCTTGTATGTAGAACAGGTTGTCGGCAAAGGCTCGCTTAAGGGTTTCGATACTTAGACCTGTGCGATCGTCTTCTACCGTAATATTGCTGGTTTGATTAGCAACATTTGTTTGCATAGAATTATTCCTGAATGGTTACTTTGTCTTATTGCCGTTCTGCTGACCCTAAGGCGGAGGGTAATGCCCCTGTCCTATCCAAGCATAAACTTTGAGTTGTTGGTCATTTATTAACTGATAATTTATGTTTGAGAGGCGAAATATTCACGGTTTCCTGACAATAGCTTAAATTTTTATGAAAAATCTACTTCGACAAGCTTTTAGGGATCGTAGTCAATGACTCGACAAGAACTCCTCCCCAATCGTCATTATACCTAGGCACACCCAAGCACAAAATGACAACCCCATTTTGCACAGCGATCGTTCACAACAATTCTCATGATGAAAACGATTTTGGTTCAGCGCCTTCTGCGCTGAACCAAAACTAGTTGTTAAAAGCAAGCCTAGGGTGTGCTTTTAACAACTAGTTTTGGTAATGGGAATTTCTAGATCATTCGCCAAAAATATTTAGGGTTATTATCAGAAAATTTGACATTGTGACCTAATGAAATTATTTCTAAAGACTAAAAAAACAACCAGTATTGCTTGGTGGATTGATAACTTAATTATTGCAGTAAGTTACTTTGTATTGAGTGCATTAGTTTTGCAATTACCGCAGTCACAGCTAGGTTCTCCAGTCTGGCCACCTGCTGGTGTTACCGTTGGAGCTTTATTGGCTAGGGGGCGATCGCGATGGGTAGGAATATTTTTGGGAGCAGCTTTAAATAGTTTTCTGACTTCTAAAGTACCTTTTCCTTTTGCTATTTTTGGCGGGCTTGTACCTGCGATCGGTGCGTTAGTCTCCACCACATTAGTCATATATTTCAACAAGACAAATGATTTATTAGGATACGTTAAACGTTTTGTCATATTTGCTCTTGTAGTCACTTTTAGTGGCACTCTTTTGCAAGCTTTACTAGGAGCTTTAATTGTATTTTGGGCTGGGTTAATTCCTTGGGATATATACTGGAGCGTTACTTGGGGGTGGTGGGTTGGCGATGCGATCGGTGTATTACTATTTGCGCCTCTAATTTGTGCTTGGTGGAACAAGCAATCAAGCATAAAATCCAATGATAATCCCGACAGTAAATTTGACAAAAAAGAACTATTTCTATGTTTATTGATTTTAGCGATAATCTTCCGTTTAGTACTGATAGAAAATCAACCGATTGAGTATTTTTTATTGCCGCCATTACTATGGTCGGCTTTTCGATTTGGTGCAAAAATTACAACTTTAATTGCGATAGTTGTTGCGATGGCTGCGGCTGTAAGTACTGCCTATAAATTTGGGGTTTTCTATAAGGTTTCTCAAGAGAGTAACTCTCTAATATTCTTGCAATTATTTATGGGGGTAATGCTAATTACTACAATTGCTGTCTTAGCCTTAGTTGCTGAGAATAATCGAGCCTCAGAAAAACTACAAGAACAAGTTATTCTCAAAGATAAAGCTTATAATCAGTTAGATCAAGTCAACAAGAATCTAGAAGATATAATTGATGAGCGTACCAAAGAATTAATAAAAGCTAATCAAGAAATTAATTCTCTAAATCAACGATTAACTGTAGAAAATTATCGAATGAGTTCAGAGTTAGCAGTTACTCGAAAGCTACAAGAAATGATCTTACCAAGAAAAAAAGAATTAAATAGTATTAAAGAATTAGATATTGTGGGATTTATGGAGCCTGCCGATGAAGTGGGTGGTGATTATTATGATGTTTTACAGCGCAATGGGCGAATCAAAATCGGGATTGGGGATGTTACAGGACATGGTTTAGAAAGTGGCGTAATCATGATCATGGTACAAACTGCGATCCGTACTTTACTAATTAATGGAGAAGGAAATCCTGTTAAATTTTTATCTACGGTTAATCAAACAATCTATGAAAATCTTCAACGTATGAATTGCGATAAGAGTTTAAGTCTAATTCTTATGGATTATCATGATAATAAGCTCTATATAAGTGGACAACATGAAAGTGTAATTGTAGTTCGGTCAAATGGAGAGATAGAAATTATTGACACAGACTCTCTAGGATTTCCAATTGGTTTAACTGATGAGATTACTGAATTTATATTTGAGTTGGAAATCCAATTAGATTTAGGCGATATAGTTTTGTTATATACTGATGGTATTCCTGAAGCTGAAAACCAAAGCAAACAACATTATGGGCTGAAACGGTTAATTCAAGTAATCAGTGAAGCCCATAAAAAACCTATTGATCAAATCAGAGAAATTGTAATTAACGATGTCCGTGAATTTATCGGCTCTCACAAAGTATATGATGACATTACTTTTATGGTTATGAAGCGTAAAATCTAATCTACAAGTAGCGGCGCAAAGCGCCGCTACTTGTAGATTAGATTTATAGATAACTTTACAAAATAAATTACTAAAACCCGTAAAGTTGCACCCCTTTGGGGCGCAACTTTACGGGTTTTTCTTTGCAATTAAGTAGCTCACCATAATTAAAACCCTAGAAAGCTTTCCCGCCCGCTACGCGGGCGGGAAAGCTTTCTAGGGTTTTAATTATTGCTTAGTTATGAATAATGTTTGTAGCCATAGCCGAAACTCGCGCCGCAATACACTCATCGGCAGCTCCTTACTTTTTTCTAAAAATAGAGAAATTCCTTCTATGACTAGCACTGATGGGAAAGCTTTACTAACAGAGGAGTTAAGGTATTTGCCATCTTCAAATAGGCTAATCTCTAGTTTCCCATTTTTATATCGCCAGATTTCAGGTACAGCCAAAGCTTCATAGGCGCTGATCTGGGTAATTGAAGTTAAGTCCACCTCGATCGCTAAGTCAGGTACAGGATCAATATCTAGATCAAGTCTTTGTTTCCCAATCATCGCTTGGTAGTTTTGAATATAAAAGCAGTCGTCAGGCTCGATCCCCGCTTGCATTTTTTTACTTTTAAAAGTCGTCGATCCCAGTGATTCCCACTCCAAGCCCAATTCATCCAAAATAATTTTGAGGAAATCTCCGATTAAGACTTTTATTCGTTCATGTCCTGCTAGTGGCATCCGAATTTCCAATACTCCTTTGTAATAAGCAATTAGCGAATGACGATGCTCGCCTAAATCTTCGAGAATGTCTTCAAATTCTTGCCAGTTAATATCTTCGAGGGTGACTCTTTGCCCTTGATCTAGCTGAATTTGCGCGATCGCGATTTTGACTGGCATGACAGAAATCTCCAAACCATGAATTTTGAGCGCGTGTAGCGTTTTGCGCTTCCCTCAGTTTAGCAAAAGCCAAGCACCACTAAGCTTTTGCTAAACTGACTCATATAGAAAAATTTTTAGATATTTTTAAAGACATTGATATTTATGCCTAAAATAGCCAGTAATTCGGGTAAAGCAATCGCCCAAAACCCGATCGCTTTAGTCTGGCATCGCCGCGACTTACGTATTGATGACAATCCTGCGCTGAGTGAGGCGATCGCACAAGTAGGCGATCGGGGGATTGTGCTGGGGGTATTTATTTTTGACCCTGATATTCTTGATGATGGAGTGACGGAGGGAAGCAAGGTTGGCTTTATGCTGGGTTGTTTGCGGGAGTTGCAAGCTAACTATCGGCGGTTGGGTAGTGATTTGTTATTCATGCATGGTCAACCTGTTAATTCGATTTGTGAACTAGCCAAGGCAGTTAAGGCGAGTCATGTCTTTTTTAATCAGGATGTTGAACCCTTTGCAATTAAACGCGATCGCGCCGCAACTCAAGCTTTACAAGAATTAGGAATTAAAGTTCAGAGTTTTATAGATATTGGTTTGATTGCTCCCGATGCGATCGCCACGCAAGCGGGTGAACCCTACAAGGTTTACACTCCTTTTTGGCGCAATTGGCAAGCTAAACCAAAGCCTAAAGCCTTTGATGCACCTCAGCAATTAACGGGTTTAGCGAGTTATGAGAATTTACCTGTAATTTCTTTACCAAGTTTGCGCGAACTCAAATTTATCAATGACATCACTTTGCCGAAAGCTGGTGAAGCCGCAGCTATAGAGCTTTTAGAAGCTTTTTGTGATGGCAATGGGATCTTGCGCTATCAAACTGAACGGGATTTTCCTGCCCATGCGGGTACATCGACCCTTAGCCCACATTTGCGGTTTGGGACTGTCGGGATTAGAAGAGTTTGGGAAAAGGCGATCGCCTCTGAGCAACTTGTCCGTAGCGAAGAAGATTCCACAGGGATTACTACATGGAAACAGGAATTAGCATGGCGCGAATTCTATCAGCATGTGCTGTTTTACTTCCCTGAACTCGAAACGGGTGCATATCGTCCGCAGATGCGAAATTTCCCTTGGGATGATGACGAGGAGAAATTTGTGGCTTGGTGTGAGGGGCGCACAGGCTATCCAATTGTCGATGCGGCGATGCGTCAGCTTAATCAAACAGGCTGGATGCATAACCGTTGTCGGATGATCGTTGCTAGCTTCCTAACCAAAGATTTGATTATCAATTGGCAATGGGGCGAACGCTATTTTATGCAGAAATTACTAGATGGCGATCTGGCGGCAAATAATGGCGGTTGGCAATGGAGTGCCTCTAGTGGCATGGACCCAAAACCTTTGCGGATTTTTAATCCTGCCTCGCAAGCACGCAAATACGATCCTGAAGGGGAATATATTTTGCGTTGGTTACCTGAATTACAGGGATTAACGACTGCCGAGCTATTGAGTGGCAATATTCCGCCGCATCAGTGTAAAAAACGCGATTACCCTCTGCCAATTGTTGATCACAGTGTTCAGCAACAAAAATTTAAGCAGATTTATAAAGATTGTAAAATTACTTAACATCTATAGTTTGTGAACACGCTAGAGACCTTTTAATATAAGGCTTCTAGTGTGTTTGTCTTGAGTGGGAATTTATCATATAAGTACTCTCTTCACAATAGTTTTAACTATCCATAACTGATCGTGAGATAGCCTATAGCTATCGTCGCTTGTGTTAAGCCAAAATTAAAATCCAAGAAGAGAATGGCGGCGCGAAGCGCCGCCATTCTCTTCTTGGATTTTATGTACTAATACACTTGGCGATAGCTATATTTACTGAACGTTTAGGTATCTGAGTATGACATTTTCCCAACTTGAGAACTTATCAGAACAGCAGTGGCATCAAATTTCTATAGAGGATGTTGCTAAATATCTGAAAACAGATTTGAATGCGGGATTGCCAGCCGCAGATGTGTCTCAACGTCAGGAAGCCTATGGATTTAATGAACTCAAGGGCAAAAAAGGTAAAAGTGCGATCGCCCGTTTTTTGATGGAATTTAATCAACCTCTGATTTATATTCTACTATTTGCGGGGGTGATCACCTTGCTGCTCAAGGATTGGGTCGATGCAGGGGTGATCTTGGGGGTGACGGTGATTAATGCCGTAATTGGATTTATCCAAGAGTCCAAGGCTGAAGATGCGATCGCGGCGCTCGCCAAATCCGTCTCCACTGAAGCCACCGTAATTCGTGATGGACAAAAAGTGCAGATTAATTCCCGCGAATTGGTGATTGGCGATCTTGTATTGCTGTCATCGGGGGATAAAGTGCCTGCGGATTTGCGCTTGGTGACATTGCGCGACTTACAGGTAAGTGAAGCCGCATTAACAGGGGAATCGGTTCCTGTGCAGAAAAATATTGAAACTCTTGCCCCTGAGACAGTTTTAGCCGATCGCTTAAATATGGTTTATGCCACTGGTTTGGTTACTTTTGGGCAGGCTAAAGGGATCGTCGTCGCGATCGCTAATGAAACAGAAACGGGACGTATTTCACAACTGATCGAGCAAAGTACCAATCTCGAAACGCCGCTTACGCGCAAAATCAAGCAATTTAGTAAAAAGCTGTTATACGTCATTTTAGGTTTATCAGCCTTTGCTTTTGTGGTGGTAATCGGCAAAGGTGGAACTTGGACAGAAGGATTTAAAGGTGCTGTAGCTCTGGCTGTGAGCGCAATCCCTGAAGGGCTACCCGCCGTTGTCACCGTTACCCTCGCGATCGGTGTGGGACAGATGGCAAATCGTCATGCCATTATCCGCAAACTCCCTGCCGTGGAAACCCTTGGCAGTACCACCGTGATTTGTTCTGACAAAACAGGCACACTTACCGAAAACCAGATGACAGTGCAGGGAATCTACGCTGGTGAAGTTTCCTATGTTGTTACAGGTGTGGGCTATCAAGCGGAAGGCGTAATTTTAGAAAATGATCAGCCCGTGGAAGTTAGCCAAATTTCTGCCCAAATTCCTGCATTACAGGATTGCTTGCAATGTGGACTATTGTGCAATGACTCCCATTTGCAAGAACAGGATGGACAATTAACGGTGGTGGGCGATCCCACTGAGGCGGCTCTGATTGTTTCGGCAAATAAGGCGGGCTTAACGTTACCAGACCTAGAGCAAACTCAACCCCGTCTAGATACGATCCCCTTTGAGTCGCAGTTTCAATATATGGCGACCTTACATCAACACCGAGAAATTGCTAATTTCCATACGATTTATGTCAAAGGTTCGGCGGAGGCGATCTTGAAAAGAGCTTCCTATCAAGTCGATCGCCATGGTGAACATATTGATTTAAAGCGATCGCAAATTGAACAAGTTGTTGACCAAATGGCATCCCAAGGCTTGCGGGTACTTGCCTTTGCCAAAAAAGAAATTGCCGAACAAATACAAGGAATTAATCACGATGATATCGATAATGATCTAGGTTTCTTAGGACTTCAGGGGATGATCGATCCTCCTCGTACTGAGGCGATCGCTGCCGTGCGAGCCTGTCAGTCCGCAGGAATCCAAGTAAAAATGATCACAGGCGATCATGCTCTCACCGCCGCCGCGATCGCTAAGCAAATGGGACTCAGCCAAGATCAACAAGCGTTAGTATTCACTGGTAAACAACTGGGGGAAATGGATGAACAAGCTTTAGCGAATGCAGTCGAGGCTAGTAACGTATTTGCAAGAGTTGCCCCCGAACAAAAACTACGCCTAGTCGAAGCCTTACAAGCTAAAGGGGAAATCGTCGCTATGACAGGTGATGGTGTAAATGATGCGCCTGCGTTGAAACAAGCAGACATCGGTATTGCCATGGGCATCACTGGTACAGAAGTCGCCAAGGAAGCCGCCGATATGGTTTTGACCGATGATAATTTTGCCTCAATTGAAGCTGCTATCGAAGAAGGGCGAACCGTTTACAGCAACTTGATTAAAACCATTGGCTTTATCTTGCCCGTCAATGGCGGCGAGGCGCTCACGATTTTAGGTGGCATTCTGGCTGCGGCGAATTTGCCAATCCTACCAGTACAGATTCTGTGGGTGAATATGGTCAGTTCCGTGGCTCTCAGTGCCACCCTAGCCTTTGAGCCAAAGGTTAAAGGCATCATGAAGCGATCGCCGATCCGACCTGATCAACCATTACTCACGGGGCAATTACTATGGCGCATCCTGATCATTTCCATCTTTAATCTGATTGCTGTATTTGGCATGTTTGAATGGATTTGGCAAACCACAGAGAATATCAATCTGGCGCGAACGATGGCAGTACAGACCCTCGTTGCATCAGAAAGTTTCTATCTGCTCAGCATCAGCCAAGCTGTGCCATCTCTATTGACTTACCTGAAAGATCGGACTAGCCCTGTCACCTATATTCCTGCGATCGGTATTGTTTGTGTGTTTATCTTGCAAATTTTCTTTAGCCAAATCGCATTTATTAATCCCTTATTTGACACTCAGGCTCTCAGTTTCATCCAAGCATTGATCTGCATCGGTGTAGGGGCTTCTGTGGTTGTCCCTGCTTTATTGCTCAATCGAGTTGCACCCCTCAGATAATTCCCAAAATCTGTAAAGTTGCGCCCCGACGGGGCGCAACTTTACAAACCCAAAGCGCGGTAACGACAAGAGTTGCAAAGTTGAACAAACTGTTCGACTTTAGTTACATCTTTATCCCCAGCAGCACGTTCGACCCCACTGGATACATCTAGACCATTCGGATTTACCAAAGCGATCGCCTCGGCAACATTTTCAGGAGATAAGCCTCCCGCTAACCACCAGTCGCAGTTGGGGCGAAAATCGCGCAAAATCTTCCAATCCAGAGTTTTGCCTGTACCTCCTGCCATATGTGGATCATAAGCATCAAGTAAAATTGCATCCACAACATTACTAAAAAGATGTGCTTGCTCTAAACCAGCTTGATCCTTGACGCGCAATGCTTTAATCAGCTTGATTTTTGGATTAATAGCGCTGAGATGCGATCGCAACTGATCACAAAATTCTGGAGATTCATCTCCATGTAGCTGCACAGCATTCAGTCCAGCTTGCGTAACGGTTTCACAAATTTCACTAAAACTTGCATTGAGAAATACACCAATCAAATCTAGCTCGGCAAATTTGGGGCTATCCTCCCCAATCTCCGAATGAGCAGCGAGTAGACTAGAGGTGATTTGAGCAATTGCAGTTGCACTGATATATCGTGGTGAAGCTCTTACACAAATAAATCCCAGTGCATTTACACCCATTTGAGCGATCGCTTGTGCTTGATCGAGTTTCGTAATCCCACAAATTTTGATATACATACACAAGAACTTAATTCCATGACAGAGTATTCATCCTATCTAAAGTCTATGCAGTCTCATCAAAAACTAGGTCAGAAATTAGGCAAAAAAATCGTGACAACACTTTCCGCAGGATCAGCGATGTTGATGGCGATCGCGATCGCTTGCTGCACCCCAACGCTCCCTGCCAGAGCCGCCCTATTTGATGGACCAGTTGATCGCTTGCCTTCAATCCAGCGTGATTCTCTTCGCAAGGGGCAAACTGTAGTCACAGGCAGTAACGGTAAATATGTAGCGCGTGTATTAATCACCGCCTCAACTGATGCAGTTTGGCGAGTTTTGACCGACTATGCTAATCTCTACAGGTTTATTCCCAACATGACTTCTAGCAAGATCCTTGAAAATCGTGGTAATCGTAAGGTGATCGAGCAGGTAGATTCGCGTCAAGTCTTCTTAGTTTCGATTGTCTCGCGCACTAAACTTGCCATTCAGGAAACTGAGCGCAAACAAATTGATTTTCGACTTGTTGATGGGGATCTTGCCAAAATGGAAGGATATTGGAAAATAGAACCTGTCTCTACCGTGCCACGTCGTCCACCTACTCAAATTCTAATTACTTACACTGTTAATGCTCAGCCCAAGGGTGGTACACCTACTGACGCTTTTTATAGCATTTTCAAAGAAGCGTTAGATGACACCTTGCAAGCCATTAAGCAAGAAGTCGCAAGTAGAAATAGATAATCAAAACAAGACAGAATTTGCATAGCAAATTCTATCTTGTTCTCAAATCATCAATCTCCATAATTAATCACATGATCGAGCCGATTGGATACATATTAGGAACCAAAGATGCTACCCCCCTTGAGTTTTGGGTAGCCGTAAGTGATGGCAAAGTCCTTCGTCTCGATGATGTTGTGCAGGTCAAAACCGATCGCCCCGACAAAAAGGGCATTGTCAACTTTTATGGTGTGGTCGATCATGTGAGAACGATCCATGAAGGAACCCAATTTGATACGGATACATTTCTGGTTACTACTGGCAGTATGCCCGTGAATGTATCCTATGCCGCCCATATCCAAGTCACACGGATTGAGCCTGAAGAATATTTACCGCCACAACCGAGCGATGCTGTTTATTTAGCTGAAGATGAAAATCTCAGATTTGCACTCAATTTCGATGGCATGGAACAGCGCATCTCCGCAGGAATCATGCGAAATGGAAGCCCAGCCTATTTGAACTATGAATTCATTGATGGCACAAAGGGCGCTCATGTCAATATTTCAGGGATTTCAGGGGTCGCAACGAAGACTTCCTTTGCTTTATTTTTACTACATTCTATTTTTAATTCAGCAGCTTTAGGTTCTAAGAGAGCAAATACGAAAGCACTCATTTTTAATGTCAAAGGGGAAGATTTATTTTTCTTAGACAAAGCAAACAATAAAATGAGAGAGGAAGATCGCCATACTTATCATGCCCTCGATTTGCCTGTAGAACCATTTCGGGATGTAAGATTTTGTGTTGCGCCTAAGAAAAACACCCAAGAGATAGAACCGCATCTCGATCAGCGTTCCGATAATATTTCCGCCTATGTGTGGGGGATGCGTGAATTTTGTCGCGATCGCCTGTTTCGTTTCTTATTTGCAGGTGACGACCTAGAGCGTGGGAATATTGGTTTCCTAGCAAGTATTGTGGAAGAGAGACTGGCAAGATTAGCTACGGATAATGACAAATATGATAAGAAGCTAGGATTTATGCCTAGAGCTAGTCTCGATTTGGATGATGCTTATGGGGAAGATGGCAAAGATAAGGTAGAGACATTTCGGGATTTGATTGAATTTCTCGAAGATAAATTAGTGGAGAATCCCGATCAGAAATGGCTAGGGCGTAATGCTCCTGCGACTGCGGAGGCTCTAACCCGTCGTCTATGGGGGATTGCTGATGAAATGGGGCATCTCATTCGAGGCGATCTCCCTGCGGAGGAGTTGCAAAAATACAAGCTCGATCCTCTAGCGGCGGAATATCAGTTAACGATCGCCGATATCAACAAGCTAGGCAGTAAAGCCCAAAAGTTTGTGGTGGGTGTGCTGCTCCAAAAACTCTTCATGGAAAAGGAAAAGCGCGGTCAATATCCCGTTGTGTTTATTGTGCTTGATGAGTTAAATAAATATGCACCCAAGGAAGGTCGCAGTCCCATTAAGGATTTGCTAGTGGAAATCGCCGAACGGGGGCGATCGCTAGGTATTATCTTAATCGGCGCACAACAAACTGCTTCAGAAGTAGAACGTCGTGTGGTCGGACAAGCCGCAGTGCGCGTAGTTGGTCGTCTCGACTCTGCTGAAGTGGAACGCCCTGAATATAACTTCTTGACAGGTGCTTGTCGGAAGCGATCGCTATTACTAAAATCAGGTAGCATGTTTATCCATCAGCCTGAAGTTCCATCACCTTTGCTGGTTGGATTTCCTTTCCCTGCCTATGCAACGAGGTTGCGAGAAGTCCAAATCAATGAGGTTGAAGAGAAAGTTCTAAAGAGTAAAGTGAAGCGACTTTAAGCAATTGCGGTAATCTATTAGAATTTACGCAAATAAACCAAGAACTCAAGTTCTTGGTGAAAAGCTTAAGTCCACTGAAGTGGATTACAGAATAGTATAAAGCAACCTGTTTCAAAGGGTTTGGGCTTTTAGCCAGCACTTGAGTGCAGGGCTACTGACTTCGGGAATTATAGCAACGCAAGAGATAGATACGACAAATCAAAACCAAAAAGATGAGTGGTGGCGCTTCGCGCCGCCACTCATCTTTTTGGTTTTATGTCCTAAGCAAAACTTACATTGCTATAGTATTAATGGAGCGAATTAATCGCCTCATTGAGAGTCTGGCTAGGGCGCATCGCTTGACTAGCCTTATCACAATCAGCGAAATAATAGCCGCCAATATCGACGGATTGACCTTGAACAGCACTCAACTCTTGAATAATTTGGCTTTCCTTATCCGCTAAGATCTTTGCCAACTCAGCAAATTTTGACTGTAGTTCCAAATTCTGATTCTGTTCCGCTAGAGCCTGCGCCCAGTAAAGCGCGATATAAAAATGACTGCCACGATTATCAATGCCACCAATCTTGCGGGAAGGTGATTTATCGTTATTGAGATAGAGACTGTTAGCTTGGTCTAGGGCGATCGCCAAGATCTTCGCGTTCTCATTATTGGTCTTACGTCCGAGGTCTTCGAGGGTAACGGCGATCGCTAAAAATTCTCCGAGCGAATCCCAACGCAAATGCCCTTCTTCTAGAAACTGCTGAACGTGCTTGGGAGCAGAACCACCCGCACCTGTTTCAAACAGTCCACCACCCGCCAGCAATGGCACAATCGAGAGCATTTTGGCACTAGTACCTAGTTCGAGAATTGGGAATAGATCCGTGAGATAGTCCCGCAAGACGTTGCCAGTTACGGAAATCACATTTTTACCCACTTTAATTTGTTCGCAGGTAAATTTCATCGCCGCTACAGGTGAGAGAATCTGAATATCTAGCCCTGTAGTGTCGTGGTCTTGCAAATAGGTCTTGACCTTGGCGATTAGATTCGCATCGTGGGCACGATGTTCATCTAGCCAAAAAATCGTCGGATTACCTGTGGCTCTAGCCCGACTGACCGCAAGTTTGACCCAATCTTGGATTGGTAAATCCTTAGTTTGACACATCCGCCAGATGTCACCTTTAACGACATTATGCTCAATCAGAACAGTTCCAGATTCATCACTAACGCGCACTACGCCATCCGCAGGAATCTCAAAAGTTTTATCGTGGGAGCCATATTCCTCAGCCTTTTGAGCCATCAAGCCCACATTGGCGACATTACCCATCGTAGTGACATCAAAGGCTCCATTTTCCTGACAAAACTCAATACAGGCTTGATAAATCGTGGCATAACAGCGATCGGGAATCATTGCCTTGGTGTCATAAGCCTTGCCATCTGCGCCCCACATCTTGCCAGAGGTGCGAATGGTCGCCGCCATTGATGCGTCGATAATCACATCGCTAGGAACATGTAGATTGGTAATCCCCTTATCGGAGTTGACCATCGCTAGACGTGGTTGCTTTTCGTAAACTGCTTCCAAATCTGCGGCGATCGCTTCCTTTTGCTCATCAGGCAAAGATTGAATCTTGGCGTAAACATCCCCCAATCCATTATTCGGTTTGATTCCCAATTGCTTGAAAGTGTTAGTATACTTCTCAAATACATCTTGATAATAGACCGTCACCGCATGACCAAAGAGAATTGGATCAGATATCTTCATCATTGTCGCCTTGACATGGAGAGATAGCAAAATATCTTCTTCCTTCGCCTTCGCAATTTCCTGAGCATAAAACTCACGCAGAGCCTTGACACTCATTACCGAAGCATCAATTACTTCGCCTTCTAATACAGTAGTTTTTTCTTTGAGAACTTGAGTAGAACCATCGGCTGTGGTTAATTCAATCTTAACTACGCCTGCTTTGGAAATTACCACCGATTTCTCGCTACCGTAGAAATCTCCCTCAGTCATGTGCGCTACATGGGATTTAGAATCCTTTGACCATGCGCCAACGGAATGGGGACGCTTTTGAGCAAATTCTTTGACGGCTGAGGCGACACGGCGATCGCTATTGCCTTCACGCAACACAGGATTAACTGCACTGCCCAACACCTTAGAATATTTCGCCTTAATCGCCTTCTCTTCCTCAGTTTGCGGATCAGCAGGATAGTTGGGGATGTTGTAACCTTTGGCTTGTAACTCAGCGATCGCTGCCGTTAACTGTGGCAGGGAGGCGCTAATATTCGGGAGCTTGATGATATAAGCCTCAGGAGTTTGAGCCAAAGCGCCCAGTTCCGCAAGGGCATCGGGTTGACGCTGAGATTCAGTTAAGTATTCAGGAAAATTCGCAATAATCCGCCCAGCCAGAGAAATATCTTTGAGTTCAACCTCGATGTCAGCGGCTTTTGTAAAAGCTTGCACAATGGGTAGTAGGGAGTAAGTAGCTAGTGCTGGAGCTTCATCGGTAAAGGTATAGGTGATTTTTGAGGTTTGATTGCTCATGTCAATGGGGCGGATTTTTTGCGGATCTATATACAGCTTAGATGATACATGGCTTAGTTAATCTGATTCGTATCGGTTTTATCCAGAAATTAGCGATCGGGTTTCACCTAAAATACTATCTAGCACCTCATCTAGTCTGTCTTTAAAAGCTGTGAGGCTAGGCATATCTACTATCTTTTCAATATCTAAATTTCCTTCATCAATTTGATCATTAAGGAAACTCCTTGTTGCTTTTTCTCCTAAACATTCTTCTAACTGGCGTTTTAATGAGTTAGGAGAGTCGTCATTACCTGATTCATTTTCAATTTTTTTGCAATTTTGATACTTATTCCGCAAGGCACATAAAATCCAAGCTTCGGATTTTGGTTTTGGAATCATTGGGACACCATTGAGAAACTCCTCGGACTCAAATCCAGATAGCATAGATTTCCATTTATTTTCCCATTCTCCTCTATATGAAGGTTTGTCTGCATCCCTAAATAAGGCTGACACTACTGATAAACCATGTTCATTGTTCTCTATTCTTTTTGCAATGATAGCCAAGGCTTTCGCATAATTATAGAAATAACGAGTTTCACTCGGTTGCTTTTTGCCTTTTCTAGAAAGTGGTTTTATATGTTCTTTAGCCACTACACCTACTTCTGTTTCCGTTTTAATTGTGTAATAACTTAATTCGATTAGAGAGTAGCCAATGCGTCTTTTAACCCAATGATCAATAAACTTAGTCATCGGTCCAATTTCGTCATTTTGTGTGCCAATATCACTTGCACCTTCCCCACTTAATAATAAAAACATCGTAAATACCCCCGTACTATTTTTGTTTTTTTAGCATCGTAATTTCTTCAGCGAGTTGTGTTAAAAGAGTGTCCTCATAAACTTCACCTGGTCCCATGACAGTTAACTTTTTACGCATGGAAGGAATATCAAAAAGACGAATAGCTTGTGTAGCGCCATTTTGTTCTTTATATAAGTAAATAACACCGTCAATAGCAGTACTGTCTTCAAGATAATTTAAAACCATTGGGCTATGCGTAGTCACAAGTACTTGCGGAGAAGATTCAACTAAGCTATCTACAAGAAATTCAATTAATTCTGGATTAATACCATTTTCTATTTCATCAAGTAATAAAAAACTTTGCTCTTTCGTCTCTTTAGATAATTGAGCAAAAATAGCCAACATCCGAAGAATTCCATCAGCTATATGTCTAGCCTCTGTTTTTAATGCGATATTTCCAAACTGTTCTTCAACTACAAGTTGCTTCCATCCAGAACGCATTGTTGATATATCTAGCTGTTTAAGATTTGGATAGATTGTAGAGAGTTTATTTAAAATACTGACTCTTTTCTCCTCTACCATGTCATACAGAAATGCTGAAAGATATTCACCACCCAATCCTAAGTCTTTTTTTGATTCTTTTGTACGTTGCCTCAATAATTCAGGAGATAAAAGTTCCAAAGTATGTAAGCCTTCAAAAAACTTTTTAAACTCAATTATTTCTTCTGTTAATTGATTTTCCTTAACCTGAGAAATTAGAGAGCCTTGATAATCGAACGGAATAACTCCAGACAATTTAGGCGTATTTTCTCTTTCTTCTTCATCTAACGACCAAATATAATATTTCCCGTTCTCTACTCTCAAAATTAAATTATTATTCCAATCTATACGTTCAAAGGTGCAGCGTAATGTTATGGAATTAAAGCTTGCAGTCCATTTAATTTCAAATCCTTGAGAATGAGAAAGTAGAACTTCAAAATCAATATTTTTCTTTTTCGATGTTAGTTTTGACTTAATATCAGAGGCACTCCACTTCCTTTTACTTAACCAGCCTTTTATGTCGCCTCTAAGTTGTTGAGACAAAAAATCAAAGAATTGTAATACTGTGGATTTACCCGAACCATTAAGCCCAACTAAACAGTTGAACTTAGCTAGGGGCATTTCAAAATTAACTAGCGATTTAAAATTGTAAACTTTTATTCGTTTAATTATCATTTTTTTATAAAAATTTGAATAGTATATGGTCAAGTCTCTCGTAGACCATATTACTACTTGAATTTCTCAAAAATTGGTAAAGCTCTTGATGAATAGAAAATTTTGGGTGTTGAGTAGCGATCGCTGTTTGATTTTTTGTAGAAGCGATCGTGATTTTGGATGTTGAGTGGGGCGATCGCTGGTTGATTTTTTGAAGGAGCAATATTACAACCATTAAATTTGTTTTTTGCTAGACTACATACCAAATACTCATTACTTTGAGGTTATTTATGAGATCAATAGAGCTACTTACGAAAGAATTATTATCTCTCCCTAGCATTTCTAGAGCGTTATTAGCAGAGAAACTAGTCGAAAGCTTAGAATTTGACACCGATCCAACTATCCAAGCAACATGGATAGCCGAAGCAAAAAAAAGACGTGATACAGTCCGTGATGGTTCTGTTCAAACAATCGAAGGAGAAGATGCTCTAGCTCAGGTAAGGCGGTTACTTGCGTAATGAAGTATGTATTTCATCCCGAAGCGTTAGAAGAATATTCTGATGCAGTTCAGTATTATGCTGAATAGAGAACGGAAATCGCACAAGCATTTATCAATGCAATTGAAGATGCAATTTTTCGGATTAAAGAATCTCCTAATCGTTACGCCGCAATTGATGAAGATATTCGACGATGCATGACAAGGAAATTTCCCTACGGAATTCTTTACACGATTGAACAAGACTACATTCTCATTTTAGCCGTGATGCATTGCAGCCGAGAAGTTGGATATTGGAAAAATCGGAAGTAATGCGATCGCTGTTTGAATTTTGAAGAGGCGATCGTGATTTTGTTTGTTGAGAGGAGCGATCGCTGTTTAATTTTTTGAAGAGGCGATCTTTTACCTCATGTTAAAATTTAACAAAGTAAACATACTTTTACTCACAAATTAGTTCTCCTATGAATACCCTAGTAGAGATTAAAACAGCGATCGCTAGATTGTCTGATGACGAAACATCAGCATTACTATCGTGGCTACAAGAACGCTCAGAAGATGACTGGGACAAGCAAATAAAGAAAGACTCAGAGCAAGGTAAATTAAACAAAGTCATTCAACGAGCCAAAGCCCATATCGCCGACAATCGCGTAAAGAAACTGGATGAAGTCATTAACAACTCCTGATTTTTGGGAAGCATACATAGATAACCTATGCAAACCAACCAACTTAAGATGTTCTGATCCAGCGACTTGTTGGGATGCTTTCTCAAGCAGCATAATCTAACTTATTTTCCTGTATAAGGCAGTGAGGAGTGGTGCAGAATGATGCGTAGCATACCGCTATCATCCTTAAGGAACTTCCAAGTCTTATCCACTGTAGTGATCTTGCCGTCTTTATTGGTGATCATCACATTGCCCATCGTAGTCGCTGTATTACCAGAAATGAAGACCGATGCATTCTTGATTTCTACTTTTTGCCAGCCCTTTAACGCAAAACCCTTATCCTCTGGGAATTTAGGATCGCCTCCCACAAAGTAAGCCAAAGCTCCTGCACGGGTGGTTCGGAACGTCTGTGGAGCCACTGTGAGTGTTGGCTTGAAAAGAACAGTGCCAAATTGGTAGCCATAGGCTTCGTCAATTACTTTTTCAGCTAATGCTTTGGCAGCTTCTATGCCCTTAGTTTCATTTGTTGTGGAAATAGCTACTAATGCTTCTCCCCAAGCCTTTTGAGCAGCCAAGACCTCACTCTCAGTGATCGCTCTGTTAACAACTGATGTCTCCAGACTTGAAGGAGCTACCAATGAGCCACTAGAGTCGGCAATGGATGGCTGGGCAACAACTAGAGAGCCAGAGATAATTGTAGCTGTAGCAAAGAAGGCTGAAATGCTAACTTTTAAGGGCTTCATATGTAGATGTCCAAATTTTCATCTTTTATCTTTTCACAAATTCTGGATTCAAATAGCACCAATCGGATGAATTATCACATTAAAGCTGTGTTCCTCCGCAGTACTCCTTGACTTCA
Source organism: Pseudanabaena sp. CCNP1317 (assembly GCF_034931345.1). Classification (NCBI taxonomy): domain Bacteria; kingdom Bacillati; phylum Cyanobacteriota; class Cyanophyceae; order Pseudanabaenales; family Pseudanabaenaceae; genus Pseudanabaena; species Pseudanabaena sp. CCNP1317. Next base: position 63,465 of record NZ_JAYGIF010000150.1, read on the forward strand.
TTTGCAGCATAGTGACCTTTACCCCACACGTTTTCAGTCCGCCCAACGGTCTAGTTGAGCGGCAGAAGGATTCTTTCGCTTATCACTAAAATATCGTAATCCAGTCCACTCCCATGATTTGTTGTCTCTCTTAGTGGTGCGATCGCGAATCGGTGGTGGCTAACATAATATATTCACTGGGTAGAGAATTATTTAGAATAATTGGCTAAAAGTTTATGTTCTTGCTTAATTATTCCTTAATAAATTTTACTTGCACAAACCCTACAAACCTTCGCCAGTTGGCTTTAGCTACTTTCCATTGACTAATCAGATGTAGTGCAATAAATGTCAAAAAAGTGTATGCCAGCCAGAAATGTAGTGATCGCCCTATCTGAACTAGATTTTTATTTTCAGGAAAAATATCTGGTAAAACTAAGCCAAACAAGCTGACATTATTGGCGCGAAAAGAATTAGAAAAGAAAAAGCCAGTGATTGGTACTCCTACCATAAAACCATAGATGAAAGTATGCAGCACAAAGTTCTTAATCCATTGATTTGATAGCTTTGGTAACCGACTTCTATATTTTTTTAATAGCACTTGGATCAAAGTAGCAATCCGCCATACCAAAAGAATGATTGTTAATACAGCGATCGACTTGTGAAAATCATACAGCGCTCCTCGAAACTCACTTCTCGGCAGTCGAGCCATGAAAGTGCCACCCATGAATAGAATTAAATAGAGTCCTGCCATCCACCAATGTACCGACATTAAACGTTGAAAGGCTGAATTGAATCTGGGCTTTTTAGTTTGAGATTGCTCTACTGATTTAACTTCTTTCATCTGATCCTCCTAAATATCAGTTAGTGATTCCATCGTTGACAGGCTTGGACAATTGATCCTCCTAAATATCAGTTAGTGATTCCATCGTTGACAGGCTTGGACAATACGTTGACCATAGAGTTCACATAATAACGGTCTAGTTGATCCGCCATAGTCAAACTTTTGCTTTTAAAGATCGCTATCGCTTTTGAGAGGTCGTCTCCAACGCAGTGTTAGACGGCAATACTGCTACGAAGCTACTGCAAAGTCTGTATAATGACGCATTTTAGGTTCATGAAATGCCAATACGATATCTTCTTTTGCGACACCTGCACGAACTAAATCAGTTGCGAGACCTTCTTCAGTCCAATCCTCTTCAATCCAGAATTTATTATCTCGGATACGAACATAAACAGTCATACCCGTGAAACGTTCGCCGTTTTGCCAACCAAGATTCATCCAAATATAGTGTCCCTTTGCCTCATCCACGATCATAAATGTTTCAATGTCTGGGTGATTGCGGCGATTACACACCTCTATATATTCCGCCAAGATACGCTTAATTAATCTAGGGTACTCAGTTAGTTTATCCACTGTCTAATTTCCTCCATTTCTGTATCTACGACAATGAGTGGAAAAGGAATCGCCAATAATCTCTCGGAACTCATCAACGAAGAAAAACATTTTCGCTTGCCTAATCTTGGCTGAAATTAGACAATCTCAACGGGCTTTTCGGTTTGGCATAACGGTCTAGTTGAGCCGCCGCAGTGTTAGGCTTTGTCTGGGCTTTAGGAAAAAGGTATAAAAAGGACTTGACCTTCATATTCTTCAGGTTCGCTACAACAGATAAATAATTCTAAGTCATCAATGATCTTTCTTACCTATGGCGGCTGTCGCAAGCACTTCCACAACTCCAGTCATGGGTAATCCTTGATTGACTCGCTCATATGCATACATCGTAATGGTGGCTACATCATGGGTAAGCAAGATACGTCCCTCATTCGCCGCCCATTCCAAAATAATTGGATCATCAGTATTCCTCAACCCTACATCTTGAACACGAATTACATCCAATGTAGGCAAACGTCTCATTAGACCACGCAATATAGCCCCGTTAAAATTTTCGTCAGTTAGAAAGCGCATTTTATCTCGATTCTTGTTGTGACTGACGAGCAAGCAAGCGCTGCCTTAGATTGGCGAGGTCGTGCTTTTGAGTAAGTTGTTGCCTGAGTTTTTGAGCTTGTTGATTGCGTTGCTCCAGATAGTTGTCAATTTCCTCGCGATGGTTTAGATAATAAGCGATCGCACTGTATATGTCTTCTAAGTGAAGAACTGAATACTGAATAGCAATTTCTTCAGGAGTGGAGCCATTGTGATATGAAGCAAGTAGACTATCCAGTGTTACTCGACTTGAACCGATACGAACACCTCCTGCCTCATCCCAACGAAAAGGAGGAGATATTACTTGAAACTTATCTGGGGCGCTCATTAGGGACATATTGCACCTGAATTGAACTGTACTAATACATTGTAGTAAATGTAGATTGTTTTAGAGTCAGCGTAATGCACGAATTTTGAACATTGGATAAGGTGCGTTACATTTCATTGACGAACCCTACAAGATCGTCGATCGCTTCTAGCAGTTTCTTATCAGCAAGCCCTGAAACAGGCTTAGATTGGGTATGGAGAGGATATTTCATGACAGGGGACTAATCTCTACATATTCATCATAGCAACGAGAAAGACTAGATCGGTGCTTAATTTCGGCGAGAAATAGATAACTTTAACGGGCGTATCGGTTCGGTATAAAGCTCTAGTTAGAGTGCTTTCGGGGATGATGGTTAGCGCGAAGGTGATGTTATAATGAGATTGAGTGCAAGAAATCAAGATCTATAGCTTTCTTAAAATCTATGCTGACAACTACTCAATTTGTCCCCATGCTTAGGCAATTGTCTTCCTCCGATAAGCTTTTATTACTTAACTTTCTTGTAGCCGAGTTGCTCAGAGAGTCTGGTATTGTACCGCTATCTATTCAAGACGATCTGCCTAGACAAGGTTTACATGACTCTTTTGAGGCTGCCGCCATTCTTGCTCAAGCGTTAAAAGAGAAACAAGAATTGACTCATGGCTAATAAAGTAAGATTTGCTTTCACTGAAGTAGATCCTAGTCTTGGGGCATTAAGTACGCTTCCTTATTTACCATTGACGTTAACTTATCAAAGTCAATCCTTAAATGTTTCGGGTCTCTTGGATACTGGCTCTAGTGTTAATGTCTTACCTTATGAAATGGGACTAGCATTAGGTGCGGTTTGGGAAAATCAAAGGCTATCTTTACCATTAGGAGGTAATTTAGCTAGATTTGAAGCTCGTGCATTGGTTGTCAATGCTTCTGTTGAAGAGTTCCCTGCTGTAGATTTGGCTTTTGCTTGGACTCAAGATAAATATGCACCGCTAATACTAGGACATATGAATTTCTTTCTTGCATTCGATGTGTGTTTTTACAGATCCGAATCAGCATTTGAGATTAGCCAAAAATATTTTGACTAAAAAAAAGAGGTGCGTCAATGAAATGTAACACCCCCTACTGGACTAATATTTTACAGCCTGTTGAGGCTTTAATAGGGGCAAAAAAGTGAGTGTACCTGTATTTGATTCCTATGTGATTTATCTTGCATTTCCTCAAGAGGCTGTATCACCATTAATAGAAGTTCTTCCAGCTATCATAAGTTATTTTTTGTTAGGCATTATTCTCTTGTATTATGTGGGTGGCAAAAAATACTATTTGATTGTATTTAAAAAATTTACGCCTATTGTCGTATGTAGTTTTTTGTTTATAGGTTCAGGCTTTTTTATCCAAAGTTTTTACCATCAAATTATTGAGTTTTTTACTTCGTCTGAAAACAAAATTGTAGCTACAATTGTAGGTGGGTTTATAGTTAATTTTCTGTTTAGATATTTATCTAATCAAAAAGAAAAAAAGGAGACATCAGTTCTACTTTCTAAAAATATTGATTCTCAGATTACTTCTCTTGGTTATATCAATATTTGGATGATTTCAAGTTATTTTGATCAGGTCATAGGATATATTGAAATATATAAAAGAATATTAGTTAACAATCAATATCATAAAGATAGCTTCAATAAAATCGGAATATTTAGTAATGAAGAAATTGAAATAATATCAAAGTATTCTTTTTGCTTAGACAGATTTTTAGCAAGCATTGAGAAATTATTATTTGATTTTGACAAGGAAAATAAAGTAGATAAAAAACCTAGTTTCTTGTTCGTTATAACAAAAATATATCTAATCACCTCCATATTGATAGGCTGTATTTTAGTATATGCATTGGAATTAAAATACAAGAATCCAGATCAGGTTTTAGATAAATTTTCGAGGGATTACAAAGTAGTCACACAAGAATCGATGAGACCATTTTTTGGTTTCACTTATTTCTATAAGCTCGACAAAACTATTGCCAATGAATTTGTAGAGATATTAAAATATATAAGACTACAATATAAGCTAACGAATCCAAAGGTAGTTAATGAATTGCCAATACATATCTGTCAATTACTGATTGAAGAATCTATTTTTAACGATAAAACTAACTGTTTAATTTTCAATGTAAAAGAGACAATTATTTCTTTTGGAGACTCAGAAAAAGAAGCGATCAGCAATTCGGAAAACAAACTAAGAAATCTTATTCTTGAAGGTGGTATTGATGATAATCAAGTTGAGGATTTTATCTGTAAATGTCATAAAAAAGTTGACATCACGCCAATTCAAGGATGAAATGCAACACCTAGAGATCTTTGCGTAAAGGGACTCATAAGGATATTCTGATATTAATCACAATAATTAGGATACCCTCATGAGCTTTGTCCATCTTACCACCACAGAAA
>NZ_JAYGIF010000151.1:0-63570 GCF_034931345.1 Pseudanabaena sp. CCNP1317
ATATCATTCATGGGAACGTGGATTGAATGAACACACCAATGGATTAATTAGAGAGTTCTATCCCAAAAGTACAAACTTTAAAATCGTGAAAGAAGAGGACTTTCAGAAGGCAGTGAATTTGATCAATCACAGACCCAGAAAATCACTTGACTATCGTACTCCTTACGAAGTATTCTTTGCTTCATCAGAACCCGTTGCATTTCATCCTTGAATTGGCGTCATTTCACCTTGGGGTAATTAGATTTACTTCAAATTTGGTCTAGGTTACTAAAAAAAATAGAATTTCATCCTGATTTAATAATCTTATGACAAAGTATGTAAATTAATACTTTCCAGTATTTGAATTCATGCTCAACTCTATTCTCAAATGGTCGATCGCACAGCGTTGGTTAGTTGTCATCGGCGCAATTGTAATTACCATTCTTAGCAGTTACAACCTGACGCGGATGCCCCTCGATGTATTCCCTAGCTTTGCACCGCCACAGGTAGAAATTCAAACAGAAGCCGAGGGTTTAGCGCCTGAAGAAATAGAATCATTAATTACCTTGCCCATCGAAAGCGCCGTTAATGGAACTCCCGATGTTGTGACCGTGCGATCGGCTTCAGCCGTGGGGATTTCTACGGTCAAAATTATTTTTGATGGCAATACGGATATTTATAAAGCACGTCAATTAGTTGCCGAACGCTTGCAACAAGTGCGTGCTAAATTGCCTGAGAATGCTAAAGAGCCAGAAATATCACCAGTTTCTTCACCGATTGGCACGATTTTGATGTATGCCTTTACAGTGGAAGATAATCAAAATAATTCAGAGCCAAAAACTGACTTAATGGAAGTGCGGCGACTGGTCGATCGCAATGTTTCCAATCGCATCTTGGCAGTGGCAGGAGTATCACAGGCGATCGCCTATGGTGGTGATGTCAGGCAATATCAGGTTTTAGTCGATCCTGCTAAATTAGTTGCTTTTAACGTCTCTTTGGAGCAGGTGACTGAAGCCGCGAGTCAGGCAAATCTCAATGCCGCAGGTGGATTTTTAATTACGACCGATCGCGAAGAAATTATTCGCGGGGTGGGACGGATTGAAACCGTTGAGCAGTTGGCGGAAGCAGTGGTGACGGCTCGCGATGGTAAGCCTGTGAAATTGAGCGATGTTGCCGAAGTGAAATTGGGAGCCGCCCTATCACGGGGCGATGGTAGCGTCAATGGCAAGCGGGCTGTGGTATTGCTCATCAATAAGCAACCCCAAGCGGATACTCCCACCGTGACCCGCGCTGTCGAAAAAGCGATCGCTGAAGTCCAAGCTGCCCTTCCCAAGGATGTGAAAGTGCAAGTTACCTTTCGCCAAGAGAGCTTTATTGAGTCAGCGATCGAAAATGTGCGGAATTCCCTCCGTGACGGCATCATCATCGTAGCCATAATCATGATTATGTTCCTGATGAATTGGCGCACGGCTGTCATTACCCTCAGTGCGATTCCTCTATCAATTCTCATTGGAATGCTGATTTTGTCATGGTTTGGACAAGGCATTAATACGATGACTTTGGGTGGTCTGGCAGTGGCGATCGGTTCTGTCGTCGATGACTCCATTGTTGATATGGAAAACTGCTATCGCGGAATGCGTCAGAACCAAGCCGAGGGTAATCCCAAACATCCCTTTACTGTGGTTTATGACACTTCCGTAGAAGTGCGCGTCAGCGTGATTTTCTCCACGATCATTATTGGTGTAGTTTTTGCACCGATTTTTACGCTGACGGGAGTGGAAGGAAGTATTTTTGCACCGATGGGCGTGGCTTATCTCGTATCTATTTTTGCCTCAACCCTAGTGGCGATGACCCTCTCCCCTGCCCTCTGTGCGATTTTACTGGCTTCCTGTCAACTGCCTAGCGATGAAACATGGGTGAGTAACTTTGCCCAGAGACTCTATCGCCCCTTGTTAAATCTATCTATTCATCGACCCAAATTAATTCTATTTCCTGCGATCGCTGCTTTAGTTGCATCTCTGATCATCTTGCCAGCCCTCGGTCGAGTTTTTCTACCCGAATTCCAAGAGCGATCGCTAGTCAATACGATCTTGCTTTACCCTGGCACTTCTCTAGAACGGACAAACCGCATGGGCTTAGCCCTTCAAGACGCACTCAAGGATGATCCAGACTTCACAACCGTACAGTTACGCTCTGGTCGCGCCCCTGGGGATTCGGATGCGGGAGGTGTAAACCTTGGTCATGTGGATATAGAACTTAGCGATCGCGGCATCCAAGATCGCGCAGGTAGCATCGCTAAACTACGTCAAGAATTTAATAAATTGCCTGGAGTCGCGTCCAACATTGGCGGCTTTATTTCCCATCGTATGGATGAAGTCTTATCTGGAGTTCGCAGCGCGATCGCTGTTAAAGTGTTCGGTCAAGATTTAGAAGAACTAAGGGCGATCGGTAGAGAAGTAGAAACTGCCATGAAGGGAATTGACGGGCTGGTGGATTTACAACTGGAGCCGCAAGTTCCTGTTCGACAATTGCAAATCAAATTTGATCGACCGATGGCAGCAAGGTATGGTCTAACGATTGGACATCTTGCCGAAATGGTCGAAACTTCCCTCAATGGCAAAACCGTTTCCCAAGTATTACAAGGACAGCAATTATTCGATCTGGTAGTATGGCTGAAACCTGAAGCCAGAAACAACCTTGATGTAATTCAGAATCTATTAGTCGATACACCCACAGGGCAGAAGATTCCCTTATCTCAAGTCGCTCAAATTGAATATGGAACAGGCGCAAATACAATCAATCGTGAAAATGTTTCCCGTCTGCTCGTGGTTTCGGCTAACGTATCAGGACGAGATTTGCGATCGCTGGTCAACGAGATTCAGGAAAAAGTCAAGCAGCAGGTAATCTTACCCGCAGGCTATTTTATCCAGTACGGTGGACAGTTTGAATCCGAAGAACGTGCCACCCAAAACTTACTTATCTTTGGCAGTCTCGCCGCCCTAATTATCGCAGTGCTGATGTACTTCGCTGTCAAATCCATTCCTGCGATGTTAATGATTATGGTGAATTTACCCCTCGCTGTAGTTGGTGGCATTTTAGCGATCGCCATTAGTGGTAGCGTGATTTCTGTTGCTTCCCTCGTTGGTTTCATCACCCTATTTGGAGTCGCCGTGAGAAATGGATTACTACTAGTCGATAATTACAATCAAAAATTTGCCAAGGGAATTCCCTTCCAGCAAGTAATTCATGAAGGCTCAATGGAACGACTAGTCGCCATTCTGATGACTGCCCTCACATCAGCGCTCGGCATGGTTCCCCTCGTCATCGGCACAGGTGCTGGCAAAGAAATACTGCAACCCCTCGCTGTTGTAGTATTAGGCGGTTTAGTCACCTCTACGGCTCTAACTTTATTGGTACTGCCTGCCTTATATTCCCAATTTGGGAAATATGTCGCGCCTAAACTAAAAACAGAGCTTGTGTCTCCTGCTACGCAGGAGCCGCAAACTTCTATATTTTAAAATTTCACCCAATCTTTTAAAAGGAACTCTATTTATATGCGATCGCCTAAACTTCTCCTCATTACTATTATTTTTGTAAATATCCTAGCTGCTTGCAGTAATAGCCCGACTAGCACCAGTCCCACAGCAAGCTCCAACGCAGTCACCACCACAGAACCAAGTACTCAGACAGTCGCTAAAACAGACTCCAAAGCCGATCAAAAACCAGAAAATCATGGTAAACCCAATCAGGGTGGACAAGTCGTTGAGGCTGGTGCATATCATTTAGAACTGTTAATGGTTAAAGAAGAAAACAATATTCATCTCGACTTCTTCTTGCAAACAGGAGACACTCATGAAGCAATTCCTGACGCTAAGGTGACAGCCCAAGTTCAGTTTCCTGATGGCTCTCAAAAATCCTATGACCTCGCCTATGATGCGCCTAATAAACATTACGCCACCAATCTACCAACCACTGCTTCAGGAGAATACAAAATTGCAATTCTCTCAGATATTAAGGGTGAAAAAGTGAATGGACGCTTTAGCTTTAAATTGTAATTTAACGTGAGTTCGATATAGCCATTTGCGGCGTGCTTCGCACGCCGCAAATGGCGAAAAATGGTAAGAATCGCTAAGCGATTCTTACCATTTTTCGCTTTCGCCGAACTGACGTTCAAACGGCATTCAGTTGGGCGGTTCCTATCTGCGTACTATTCAACTCAGTGGGTACTCGGCTCATATCTAACGGGATTGTCCAAGGTGCTTCCCCTTCATGGCGTTCGGAGATAGCCGCAAGCACTGTCATTATCCCTTCTGCCTTTGCTTTTATTCCTTTTTTGCTTCATTCTTGTCCAAAGTTCAGGTTGAATGAAAATGATTATAAATATGTTGAGCTAACTTCTTGCCGATACCATCGGTTTCGGCAATCTGTTCAACCGTTGCTTGACGAATATAATCAACGGAATGGAATTTCTCCAGCAGAATCTTTTGGCGATGATGTCCTAAACCTGTAATTTGATCGAGGTGCGATCGCTGCATTCTTTGACTGCGTTTTTTACGATGGAATGTAATCGCGAAACGGTGGGCTTCATCGCGCAACCGCCGCAGCACCTGCACGCCTGCTCGTTCTGGATCGCCACTCACCAGAGGCTCTGACTGTTCAGGTAAAAAGATTTCCTCTCGTTTTTTCGCTAAACTAATCACGGTTAGGCGATCGCGCAAACCCAACTTATCAATAATTTTCATTACCGATGAAAGTTGACCCTTGCCACCATCGATCATTACGACATCGGGGAAATCACCATCATTCTTGCCCCCCTCTCCCTCAATGGGAGAGGGGCTGGGGGTGAGGGCTTCCATTCCAAACGTGGAATACTTCCGAAACCTTCTAGCAATTACTTCGGCGAGGCTAGCAAAGTCGTCGGAATGTCCAGTTTGAATATCAGGATTGCGGATTTTGTAATGACGATAGTGCTGCTTAGCGGGAATGCCATCAATAAATACAACTTGGCTAGCAACAGCATCGGAACCTTGAATATGCGAAATATCATAGCCTTCAATCCGATGGGGCAAACTGTCGAGATTAAGAATTTCCGCTAAGTCTTCCAATCCTTGTAAATTGCGATCGCTTTGCTTTTGAATTCTGGCTAACTCATACTGGGCATTACGTTCCACCATTTCGATCAGTTCAGCCTTGAGTTGACGCTGCGGTGTGGCGATCGCTACTTTTCGTCCCTTGCGATCGCTTAGCCATGCCTGCAAAATCTCTACTTCAGGAAGTTCCAATTGGGTGTGGACTTCGTTGGGAATTTCCACAGGATCGCAGTTTTGGTAGTGAGCCTCTAAAGTACGCTGTAAAATCGCCTCTGGTGTATCACTCTGACTATCCGCCACAAATGCTAAGCGACCAACTAAACGCCCTGCTCTAATTTGAAATAGCTGAATACAGGTATGCTGCTCGTCTTGTGCCATGGCGATCGCATCGCGAGAAACTGTATCATCTGGTAGAGAAACCTTTTGATTAGAGTTGAGGTTTTGCAAAACTTGGATGCGATCGCGTAAATCGGCTGCCTTCTCAAACTCCAAAGCTTCCGCCGCCGCTTCCATTTTCTCAGTAAACGTTTCTACTAATTCACTAGATCGTCCCTGAAAAATCATCGCTACTTTTAACATTGTCTTACGATAATCTTCTGGTGAAATTATTTGCTGGCATACCGCAGGACATAAACCCATGTCATAGTTCAAGCAGGGGCGATCTTTAAACATTGGTATCGGTCTTTGGCGGAGTGGGAAAGCCCGTTTGATAATTCCCAAAGTCCGCTTGAGGTTAAAAACATCGACATAGGGCCCGTAGTATTTATCCTTTGTGCCGCCCATTCTACGTTTGCGCGTAATAAAAATGCGTGGATAGTCCTCTGACCAAGTAATACAGACGTAGGGATATTTCTTGTCATCTTTGAGAAGAACGTTGTAATAGGGTTGATATTGCTTGATCAGGTTCGATTCAAGGGCGAGGGCTTCGGCTTCGGAGTCGGTAACGATGAATTCTATCTCATGCACCAACTGCACCATCATTGCAATACGTGGCGATAAGTCTTGACTGTTGCGAAAGTACGATCGCACTCGATTGCGTAGAGCCTTCGATTTGCCGATATAAATTACGCCATCATGGCGATCGCGCATAAAGTAGACCCCTGCTTCTAGGGGGATTTCCTTTAATCTCGTCTGTAGTTTTTCAGGATTTTGTAGTAGCGGCTCAGTCATCATCCAATCATATCAAATCCTTACGATCTAGATACTCCCATAATTAGTGGTGCGGCGCGAAGCGCCGCACCACTAATTATGGGGTGGAAAGGGAGTAGGTGTAGTATTTGAGTTGGACAAGTCTCGCAAAAAGTAAATCACGAGTCTTCTTTGCTTCATCAGAAACCGTTACACTTCATCCTTAGAATTGGCGTTTTTTTGAGATGAACACATCCAAATCTAATACAGATGAGTTATTATTACGTTATTCGCTTTAGGTAATTAATTATGAAATGGGAAGAAGCTTGTGCGAATAAACAGCTACAAGATTTACCCTTCAAAATTGAATTAAATAAGTGGGGACAAATCATAATGAGTCCAGTAAAGATTAAACATTCTTTTCATCAAGGAAGAATTCAACGTTTGTTAGAATCTTTATTAAGTAATGGGGAAGTAATGCCAAAATGTGCGATCGACACGAAAGATGGGATTAAGGTTGCTGATGTTGTCTGGTGTTCGGAGGAAAGATTTGACAAAATTCAAGATGAAGTATCAGCATCAATTGCGCCAGACATTTGTATAGAAGTTAAATCTATAGGCAATAGCTTGGGTGAAATGGAATTCAAAAAAAAGTCATACTTTGAAGCCCAAGCTCTTGAAGTATGGCTATGTAACGAACAAGGTCAAATAAGATTTTATAATGAACAAGGGGAGTTAGCTCAATCTCTATTAGTCCCTAATTTTCCCAATCAGATTAAACGATAATTATTTTTTGGTTTCGGTAGTGATCTAGAGGTAAGAATGGGCGGCGCTACGCGCCGCCCATTCTTACCATTTGTTTTGATGAGGAATGTTTGAGGCAATCTCTTTTTGAATGGATAGCGATATTAGGCGATCGCCTACTCATTGTCGGCTAAACTACTTAAATATTCAATGTAATGAGTTTTCATCAAAAGACTCAGTAACTTTTTATGGCTTCAGGCATATTATCGTTGCAGAAATGGTTAAAACCAAAACGGCTAGCCATTTTTGAAGCTTGTTTGATTGGGGTATTGTCAGGCTTAGCTGCCGTCCTTTTGAAACAGGGAATTGGTTTGATCGGTGGCTGGCGGCTACAGATTGCTAACGACTTACCCGCATGGTTTGCATTGCCGATCATTGGCTTGACAGGCGGATATCTTTCAGGTTTTTTAATTGAACAATTTGCAACTGAGGCTTCAGGTAGTGGCATCCCCCAAGTGAAGGCCGCCCTTGGTTATGTACCGATCGCTCTAAATTTGCGTGTTGCCATTGTTAAAGTTGCCAGTACAATTTTGGCGCTGGGTTCAGGTTTAGCGCTGGGTCGTCAGGGACCAACCGTACAGATTGGAGCCGCGATCGCAGGACAGGTGAGCCAGTGGATTCCCACTTCACCCGAATATCAACGCCAACTGATCGCCGCAGGAGCCGCCGCAGGACTTGCTGCAGGATTTAACGCCCCGATCGCAGGCGTATTATTTGTAATTGAAGAATTGCTCCATGATGTTTCTAGCTTGACTTTAGGAACAGCCATCCTAGCTTCTTTTATTGGCGGAGTTGTTTCTTTAATGTTGTCAGGGCAGAACCTTGCTTCAGTGATCCCTACAATTCAATTTTCTGCTCAAGAGATTCCTTTTTTACTATTGCTAGGGCTACTGGTTGGATGGTTTGCTGCATTTTTTAACCACAGTGTCCTTGCGGTTACGAAATGGAATCGGAGCTTTTTTAAAGTTGGATTAGCATGGCGAATTGCGATCGCAGGTTGTTTGTCTGGCGTAGCGATCGCTATGTTACCTAGTGACTTTCGCGACAGTACAGGGTTACAGATGTTTCTTGCCATGGGGCAATCTGAATGGCAACTGACAGCAGGGACTTTTGCCGTAAGGTTTATCCTCACTCTTATTGCTTGTAGTGCCGAGACTTCTGGTGGATTATTTGTACCTAGCTTGATCTTAGGCTCAGCTCTGGGATCTTTAGTGGGGAACCTTGAACATTCAATGCTGGGGACAGGAACACTTGCGACCTATGCCCTATCAGGAATGGGAGCTTTTTTTGGGGCGGTTGCAAAAGTTCCCATTACCGCTTTTGTGATTGTTTTTGAAATCACACGAGATTTTAATATTATTCTGCCATTGATGATTACCAGCGTAGTTGCTTATCTTTACACCGAAAAATATGCCCCTGGTTCTTTGTACACAAATTTATTAAAACTAAAAGGCATTCATCTTGAAGCAGAAGCCGTTACCGATGGATTATGGGATGGACTGAGAGCCGTTGATGTGATGCAGCGACAGGTAGAAACCCTCAACAGTGAAATGCTGATCAATGAAGCGATGCAGGCTTTTGCGCGATCGCGCCATCGTGGCTTTCCTGTAGTCTCCCATGAACATCTAGTTGGTATTATCACCCAAATGGATTTAGTGAAAGCCCAAGAAAGCAATGTGTCGAGAGATGTGGCGATTAGCCAAATTATGACCTCTCAACCAATTACAGTTAGTCCTGAAGAGCGCCTTACTCAAGTTCTATATTTGCTTTCCTATTACAAGCTTTCGCGATTACCTGTCATTGACCGCGATAAGCTTGTTGGTATCATCACCCGCAGCGATATTTTACGCGCTCAAGCAAAGCGATTGCGCGGAGTCAGTTCCCAAATATCTAAACCATCCTATCTTGTCTACCAACAACGTGGAACAGCTACAGGCAAAGGCAGACTATTGCTACCTTTGAGCAATCCTCAAACCGCGATGTATTTGATTGAGATTGCTCTTGCGATCGCCGAAAAGCACAGCTATGAAATAGAATGCCTTCATATCATTTCCATCGCATCGCATCTTGCCCCATCAGCCACTAATGTTGATTTGCATCCTAGTTTGGGACTATTTCAACAGATTACTGATGCTGCCAAAATCAGGCAAGTTTCAATTCATACCCAAGTGCGTGTAGCCCATGATGCGGGTCAAACAATTTTAGAAGTAGCTAGCGAACGTAAGATTGATTTGTTATTAATCGGTTGGCATGGTAAACCAAAATCTCCCGAGCGCATATTTGGTGACACCGTGGACACGGTGGTGAAGCAGGCGAATTGTGATGTAATGCTAGTCAAATTTAGCGATCGCATCCAAAAGGTTAATCCATTTAATCAAGAATTTAAGAAGCCAAATATTTCCTTTGATCGTTGGCTAATTCCAATTTCTGGGGGACCAAACAATGAGAATGCATTGCTACTGCTCCCAAGTTTGATGTCACTTTCTCCTTACCCTGAAGTTTGTCTCTGCCAAATCTTTTCTCCTACTGACGAAAAACATAAAACGAGTCAGTTAGAAAAATATGCCAATTCTTTATATAAGTCGCTCAATTTTTCCGTTGGTACAATTCCAATATGTTCTAAATCGATTGCTGATGCAATTCTCGATCTGGCAAATCAAGAGAGAAGTGATGTGATTATGTTAGGGGCAAGTCGGGAAGGGATTTTACAGCAGGTTATGCATGGGAATATTCCTGAAGCGATCGCTAAAAACAGTAACAGAACAATTATTATTTTCCGCAAAGCGATGTGATAGATAGCGGCGCTATCAATACCCAATAAATGAGAGGCGGCGCAAAGCGCCGCCTCTCATTTCAGCAAAATCGATGTTAGAGTTTCCAGCGCCGAAGGCGCTGGAAACTCTAACATCAGTTATTTGAAAGCCCGCCAACGGCGGGCTTTCAAATAACTGATGTTCATAATGAGAATTACTCCACTCACTTATTGGGTATTGTCAAATTTTGATTTGTCAGTTATATTACATCTCAGGTTGAATAAACCTTTGGTTTCAAGCCAAATCACACTTGATAATAAACATTTAGACAACAGGAGGTGATGCCCATGCAATCAGATAGTAGTAACGGTAAACGTGTGGGTCTTCAGGTTTCCGAGCTGTGTGCTGGGGCTGTTCTGTAAGGTATTTAGTTAATTATCTCTAGTTCGCTAGCCTAATTTTCTAGTAAACCTGAGATCCTTCCAGCAGTTGACTGTGACCTAAAGATCCTAAAGTATTCCGAAACAAAAAGACCTAGCCAATGGCTAGGTCTTTTTGTTTTATAGCAAGTAGTGGCGGTGCTAAGCGCCACCACTACTTGCTATAAATATTGCGAAGCAATATTTTGATCCTAGGCGCTAGTCAGGAATAAAATTACATCACCTTCTTGCACCACATATTCCTTACCTTCACTGCGGAGCAATCCCTTAGCACGAGCCGCACTCATTGAGCCGCACTCTACAAGATCTTTAAAAGCAACTGTTTCCGCCCGAATAAAGGCTTTCTCGAAATCAGAGTGAATTACGCCTGCGGCTTGAGGGGCTTTCATCCCTGCATGAATTGTCCAAGCACGGGCTTCCTTGGGGCCAACAGTAAAGTAGGTACGTAAGCCTAAAAGGTGATAAGTGGCGCGAATTAAGGATTTTAAGCCGCCTTCTTTGACTCCAAGGGATTCTAGAAAGTCTTGGCGTTCATCATCTGGCAATTCTAGAAGTTCAGCTTCAACCTGAGCCGAGACAATAGTTACTTCAGCATTCTCTGCCGCCGCGATCGCCTTGACTTTATCGACAAAAGCATTGCCAGTTGCTAGATCATCTTCAGAGACATTTGCCGCGTAAATTGTCGGCTTGAGGGTCAGCAACTGCAACACCGAAATTGCTTCTTTTTCTTCGTCGTTGAGATTGGCTAGACGCGCAGGCTTACCAGCATCTAGGGTCTCACGAACTTTTTCAAGGGCTGCTAATTCGATTTTGGCATCAGCATCGGCACGGGCTGCCTTGCGAGTACGATCAATGCGGCGATCGACTTGAGATAGGTCGGATAGAGCTAGTTCGAGGGTAATAATTTCAATATCACGGGCTGGATCAATTGAAGCTTCAACATGGATGATGTCGTCATTTTCAAAACAACGTACAACATGAACGATCGCATCGCAGACACGAATATTTCCTAGAAACTGATTTCCTAGTCCTTCGCCCTTGCTTGCGCCTCTGACCAATCCTGCAATATCGACAAATTCGACTCGGGTGGGAATTATTTGCGCGGATTTACCGACTTCGGCGAGGGTATTTAGGCGATCGTCAGGGACGGACACCGAGCCAACGTTGGGTTCAATCGTACAAAAGGGAAAGTTGGCTGCTTCCGCCTTGGCGTTGGCAACTAGAGCATTAAATAACGTAGACTTCCCCACATTGGGTAGTCCGACAATCCCAGCTTTGAGCATGATGGCTATCTAAACGAAAACTTTTTTGACTTGTGCTTATAAATTTTGTCACAAAAGTCTCACTTGGTGAGACTTTTACCAAAATTTAGCTAGCAGAAGCAAAGCGTTGTAAATTTAAAATAGCCATTTGCGGCGTGCTTTGCACGCCGCAAATGGCTATATCGAACTTATTTTAAATTTAAAAGCGATTTTCATATTCGATCGAAATACCTGTGCTGCCATCAGTCCCGTAGTTACCGCGCAATAGAATATTTGGATCAACACGATAACGCACCGAGAAATTAGTTGGTTGGGTGGAATCATTGATAATCCGTTGCAGGGCGATCGAGAAACTATTACTGACATCGATCGCCGCCTCAGCCGACAGTCCTAATGTTCCTGTACTGCTAGTGCCTGAATTCGTAGTAACTGGACTGAGATTAAATTCGGCAAGATTCAACGCATCACCGATCGCATCTTGGAGGAAGTTGAGAACTGTACCACCTGCAAAACTGGCAAGGGCTGAAGCAGGGTCAGAGCCACCCTGTTGTTGCAAAACGCCGCCGCCAATTAGGGCAATGATTTCGGCTTGACTACGTGGTGGGCTGCTAGAGAGACGGATATCGGGGGCAAGAGCTGTACCCGTAACACTGGCTTGGACTCGTAGGGTCTTCTGCGCCCCCAAATTGCTCACAGGTACTTCATTGGGACGGAACAGATCGTCGGGACGATTGGAATTGATCGGTACGCGGGTGATCTCGGCAACAGCGCCAGAAACACGGACGTTGAGGGTCGGATTTAGTCCTTGAACGGGTTTAAACTCGACAAAGTTTTCATAGGCGCGATCAAGGCGGAACCTTGTCGAAATTGCGTTGAACTGTCCGCGTGAGATATTAATTTTACCTTCTGGCTCTGGTTTGAGAAAGGTTCCATTTACGACTAATGTTCCTTCTCCTAAGAAATTAAATATGGGAAAGCGGGTCACTTGCATGTTTTGCAATTTAACCGCGAGGCGATCAAAGGCGACATCGGCTAAATTGCTATTGTCATCAGCTAGAGCAGCAGAACTATTGGGATCAGCATCATTACCGATGACAAATCGCCCGTCGCCTAGCGCCACTTCCCCTGTAATGACTGGTGCTAATAATGCGCCTCTAACGATAACTCGCGTATTGAAGTTGTCAGAACTAATATCGCGAATGTTCAGTTTGAGCCTATCGGCATTGATGGCAAGAGCTTGTTGATATTCGGGACTATCTGTTGGGATTAGATTAGGATTACTAATGGGGAGAATGCCCGTTAAAGCGAGTTTGCCTTCGCTAAAGTTGCTAGTGATGTTACTGATCAAGCGATCGCGAGTGAAGTCAATTGTGCCTTGAACCTCGGTGAAATCTCCTGGTAAACCTGCAATCTTGACCTTGGCATTATCGACTGTCATCTTTCCAGCGATTTTGGGATCTCTAAAGGTTCCATTTGCCGTGAGGTTGATATTGCCTTTACCACTGACCCAACGTACAGGTTGATTGAAAATATTGATAAAAGCAATACCTTCATCCTTAACATCAAGCTTAACGTCAAAGATCCCAAAAACCCCAAAATTACCCGAAGCGACAACAGAATCCTTACCTGCCACCTTCATGCTGGCATTGAAGTTAATATTTAATTTGTCGTAGTTAAACTTCACCGCCACAAAATCGATTGGTTGACGGTTAACGGAGCCATCGGTCAGGCTCAACTGTCCTTTAACTCCTAAATCCAGCAAATTAGTACCAGAAATAGAGAGGTTGCCGTTAACTTTTCCTGTCAAATCAAAGGGAATTGCGCTAAAAAATGGCAATGGTCGTAAAGATTCAATGGGGAAATCTTTTAATTCAATTTCACCACTTTGTTCACGGAATCGGAATAATGGATTTGATGAAGGAGTAAGTCTAATTCTTGCCTTGGTGATGCGTCCATAGCTCTTGTCGGACTGGAAATTTGCATTGGCAATATTGAAAACCCCAAAGGCATATCGTCCTTCTACTTGAATGTCGTCAACAGCAAACTTTCCATACTCAAATTTTTTGCCAACAAGATTAAAGCCGACACGAATACCTCTGCGTTGGTTAAAACCAAAGGTGACTTTACCTTTGATATCACCGCGAAAATCCGTGAGCGGCGGTAAATTAAAATTGCGGGCTGAAGCCACGGTTTCCTGTTGTTCCTGTCGCAGTTCGATCTGAGTGAGATATTGCAACTGCTTGTATAGAGGCTCTCCCATTAATCGGATTGCTTCTAGGGGCTGTAATTCTGCTGCTCTATTTTTAGCAAAGGTAAGCCCTTGGGTAACATCAACAATGTTCGCCCATTGCAATGTGGCAAATACATCTTGAATTCGACCTTGAGCAATTTCGACGGCTCCAGCGATCGGGTCTTCGGATTTGGGGTTGTAGGTCAGATTGAATTTATACTCATTACTAACTTCTCCCTGCCGAATACTTAGGTTGCCCTCTTTAACATTCAAAATACCATTGGCATAGGTGACTTTAGCGATCGCACGTTCCGCCACCACTCGCCCAAAGCGAGGGCGCTCCACCGTAACCTCACCTGTTGCCGAGGGATTATTGGTAAAATCAACAACTAAGTTGCTAGAGAGCTTGCCACTGACATCATTTTGTCCTGCGAGAGAAGCCGCTAGTGCTAAAGGAATATTATTGATCGCCACTTGTAAACGACGGGGATTATTCTCAAAACGTCTACCAGTCGCCGTCGATTCACCTAAGTTCACATTAAAATCAATGGGACGGAAAGCGCTATCTAGACGCGCAGCAATGCGATCGCGTTTTCCGCGTAAGTCAACATTTAATCCTTGATTACCATCAAAATTGAGTTTGCCTTCTAAACGAGGATCGAAGGCTAATTTATCAACTCTGAGTCCTGCTAGTAGCAAATCACCTGTAGCTTGGATGACGCTACCAATTCCATTTAAAGCACCGTTAAAAGTGAGTCTATCAAGTTCGATTTGATTGACCTTTAAACTGGCTACACGCAGATTACCTACTAGGCTGGGAGCCGCCAAGTCACCATTAATCGTGCCATCAAAATCCAGTGAGCCGCGTGATGGAGCCACTACCCCTTGTTTAGCAAAACTAGAACCTAAAGAAGCTAGATCAACATTATCCAGTTGCAATGCTCCCGCAATCTTAAGCTGATCAATCGCCCCTGAGAGGTTGCCGCGAAAGTTGAAGATGCCTGACGCTTGAGCGGGTATGGCGCTAGAGAGGGTTGCTAAACGCTTGATATTCACATTGCGCGAAATCAGATCGAGGTTGATTCCTGCGATACCTGTAGGGAATTCATTGCGTGAATTATTGGGAAAAGCAAGATCAACTTTACCATTGGCGGTTAGATAGTTACCAACTTGTAGGGAAGGGACTAGCAAATTCCTGCCATCCCATGTCAGATTAGCAACGATCGCATCAGGAACTTCCGTCAACCCTTGTGGTAATCGCACAACACCATCAGCAGTAATATCAGCTAAGGAAAAACCACCGCGATCACTTCGCAAGTTGATCAACCCTTCGAGAATACCTTTCTGATTCATCAGGAAAGCGGATAACGGAATACCATTGCTATTTAGTTGGGATTTCCAAGCACCACTAACAATATTGTAAGTACCTGCTAGCCCAATCTCGCCAATGGGAAAGCGCACCCTTGTATTCCGAATTGTGGCTAATCCATCCGCCAGAAACACCTCTCCTCTGGTAGGATAGGTGGCATTAGGAGCCTCAATCTGTGCCAAAATTTGCGGATTTGCTAAAGCTCCAGTGATTTGCAAAGAACTTGTAATTTGCCCAATGGTGATGGGCAGTTTCGCGCCATATAGCTTGGTAAATTCTTCGGCAACTCCCACGAGGCTAGAGGTAAATAGAATTTCCGCAGGTTGATTTTTTTGAGGTAAGCGGATCTGACCTTCGCCTGTGAGAGTTGCGCCTGTGGATGCGGCTTGGAATTTCTTGATTTGGAGTGTATTGAGATCTTTGAGTTCGATCGTAGCTAAGAAGCGATCAACAGTCACTCGATCAAAGGTAACGACTTTAGGGGTAGTAATGTTGAGCGATAGGGATGGGTTTTGGGCTGTTCCCGTGAGTTTGCCTGCTAGCTTCACCTCACCTGCGATCGCCACAGGGGTTTTGATGTCAAAACTTTCAAGCCCTTTCGCGAGATCCAGTATGGCACTGGTAAAATTCAAGTTAAAGCCCTTTTGTTGATTAAATGTGCCATCAACAGTTGTGGTCAACAAGCCATAATTTGCGGAAAATTCCTTAAGGGTTGCATCATTCCCATCAAAGCTAAGCTGTCCCGAAATTTCGGTAATTGGTTTGATTAATTGTGGAGACTTAATGGCTCCGTCACTCAGTTGGGCGGTAACCGATATAGTGGGACTCTCTTTCTCCGCAATTAGAGAGATCGTCGCTTCGGCATCAAGTAGCCCTTGCTGAATTTCTACGGGCAAGTTAACGGCAAATCCTTGAACTGCGGCAACTTGTAATTTCTGAGACTTGAGATCAACTGTCCCTTGTCCTTTGGTCAAATCCCAATCAACCGCAAAAATGACGCTACCTTTATCGCCTTCCTTGTCAGCAATGGCTGTCTCGATCGCTTTTTTTAACTGCTCAGGATTTGGCGGGGTAGCGATCGCCGCAAGATTGGGTAAAGTTACGCGCCCCTTACCATTCATTTTCAAACTTTGATTGTTAGGATCGGTGATCTTCCAATTGCTATCGATCTGCACTTGACTGAGAGACACTAGCTCACCTTTATCGATCGTTTGGATGGTGATCTGAGCATCCCGAAAAGTAAGCGTCCGCAAATCAACAAATCCTTCTTTGGTCTGTGGATCGGGCGGTGTGAGTTTAGGTAATTGCAGTAAACCTGTAACATCCTGCTTTAAAAATACCTGTGGCTGCTCCGCGATCGCATCAATACCAATTTGGCGACGGGTCAAATAACTCCAGAGATCAACATTAACTTCGATCGCTTCAACAGCCAAGAAATTCGACTCTTGATCGGTGGGCGGGATCAGAGATTTGCCAAACCTGACACTCGAAAAGCTAACTCGTTCAACTTTTCCTAGCTGTAAAGGACGCTTGAGAGACTTAGAAAGCTCAGTTTGTAATAGCGGCGACAATTGCTCATTTAGAAAATAGCGTCCATACCAAAAAGCACCTAAGCTAGTTGCTGTAAATGCGATCGCAAGTCCCACACCTACACGCCCTAATTTTTTGGCGAATGTAGAGTTGGTTGGTCTCTGCGGCGGTAGTTGAGCCTGTCCCACAATATTTCACTCCATTGATGCCCTCACGACACCATTTTACATATGTTCGCCTTGTAGCGGTTTGCCAATTTTATAGCTGTCGCCACAACCCAGAAGACTAGTTGCGGCGCTTTGCGCCGCAACTAGTCTTCTGGGTTGTGATCCTAACAAGACTGGCGACAACGCGACAATTATGAAAGCGCTAATAAGCAAAGCTTTTAAAAAATATCAGCTTTTATTTACCAAGTAAAGCTCAATCATTACAGTCCAGTAACTCAAAAGCCAGTCTTGCTTATTCCTGCGACTTCGGCGCAAGAATAAGCTTTAGCCAAAACGATAGCCTTTGCCATACACCGTATTGATCAAAGAAATTTGGCGATCGCGATCAATTTTGCGGCGCAATAACTTGATCTGAGCCGCGAGAGCGTTACTAGTGGGAATATCTTCTCCTTCTTTCCAGAGATGTTGGGAGATCTGCTCATGACTTAGTAATTGATTGGGCTGCAACATAAAATATTCTAAGAGTTGATATTCTCTCTCGGTTAAAGCGATCGCCACTTGATCTCGGTATACGACTTGATTATCGCGATCAAGTTCCAAATCTCCATAACTTAATTTTGCTGGTTCACTAGTTAAGGCGATCGGCAATGGTACACGTCTTAGTAAAGCTCTTACTCGTGCTAGCAATTCTCGCAATTCAAAGGGTTTAACTAGATAGTCATCGGCTCCACTATCTAGCCCTGTCACGCGATCGTCAAGAGTATCTTTGGCTGTAAGAATCAGAACTGGGGTGCTATCTCCTTTTTGGCGCAATTGGCTGCAAATCTCAACTCCCGATTTCTCTGGCATCATCCAATCCAAAATCAATAGGTCATAACCACCTGTCTGAGCTAACTCCCATCCGCGATCGCCACTATTAGCACTATCAACCGCATAACCCTGATTTGTTAAAATCCGTTGTAATGGTTCAGCGAGTTCTTCTTCATCATCTACCAATAGGATTCGCATAAATCTCCATCATTGCCGCAATTTTAATTATAAAACCGATTTTTGGTAGCGCGGCAAAGCCGCGCTACCAAAAATCGGTTCTGAATTTGACTAAGTGTCCCTAACTTGCCATTTTTAGTAATAGTGCTGAATCCAGTAAAAACACAGTTTGCGGATCAGATTTTTTGATGGAAACTTGCATCATGTGACTAGCTATGCCGAGCGTGTCGCGATCGCGATATTCGGCTGGCACTGGTTGTAACTTATGCACAGGAACATCTTCTACATTAGGTAAAGCGGCGATCGTAAGACCATACAAGCTATATTTACCTGCAAAAATAACCAAAAAACCTTTAGTTAGATTGACCTCTTGATTATAAATTTGCTTATATAAATCAATCACTACAACTTCTTGATCTTCATAGGTCGTTATTCCCAGTAACTTATTACCACTGCGATGAATTTGAGGTAAAGGAATAATCCGCACTACACTATCAATACCCATCGCTAAATTGAGATTTCCCATTGAGAAGATCAGGAATTTAAGTGTCTCTTCTTTCTTTTTATTGCTAAGCATTGTAGTTAATTATAATTTCGTATATCGCAAATCTCAGAAACCATTTAGGAATTGTCTAGATCCCCCCCAGCCCCCCTTAAAAAGGGGGGAGAATTTAATTCTTCCCCCTTTTTAAGGGGGGATTGAGGGGGATCTCTTAGAATTTTTAACATTAGCAAGTAATTGTTGAATAGTTTCTCAGGATGGTGGGTCACAGACAAGGGGCTTAAGCCCCTTGTTCATCTAGCATCACCTATACAAGGAGGCTTTGAATAGTTTTGCTTAGTTCTTGCTCTAGATAGGGTTTAGTGAGATATCCTGAAGCACCAAGCATCTGAGCCACACCGCGATGTTTAGCGCCACTGCGAGAAGTGAGCATCACAATGGGGATATTTTGATAGCGAGGATCTTTACGACAAGCTGCTAAGAATTCAAATCCATTCATATTAGGCATTTCCACATCACACAATACAGCTTGAATTTCAGAGGTTCTCGCAAGTTGCTCGATCGCCTCACGTCCATCCCCTGCTTGGAGTACCTGATAACCAAACTTTTCTAATGTCAAGTACAGTGATTGGCGAGCGGTGAGTGAATCATCCACAATCAGAAGTGTTTTTCTTTGGATAAACTTCGGTTTAGCTTCCAGTAAAGGCGGAGTAGAAATAGCGTTATTTGTAGATAGATAACCTCCAACCGTAGTACTAGATGATTGTTGGATCGACAACAATGCTGAAGTATCAATTACAGGCACAAGCGTACCATTACCCAATACCGTACAACCATAAAGATAGGATGGTGGTGCGATCGCTTTGCCAAAAGGCTTAATTGCTAATTCCTGCTCGTTGAGTACGCGATCTATAGGCAGCGCCATAATTTGATCCCCATCGGAAAATAGTAACAAGGTGATTTGATTTTCTTCAGTGAATGATTCGGTATTGAATATGTCTTGGGACTGTTTGGGTAATGGATAGCCCTCTGCAAATAGGTCGGTGGAATATAGAGGGATTAACCGATCTTCAAAACGGTAAAACCTACTGCCTTGGATGATTTGCACTTCATTAGCCTCAATGGGGATAATTCCCAGCAAGGTATCGATGGCGATCGCTAATAACCGCTCTTGAATGCTGAAGATCAGTAGTTTGGCAATACTCAAAGTGAGCGGCAGTTTAATTGTAAAAGTCGTACCTTGTCCTATTTCTGACTTGATTTCAATTGATCCTTTGAGACTGCGAACTTGCTCTTGGACAGTTGACAGCCCCATGCCTCGACCTGACAATTCCGAAACGGCTTCTACTGTCGAAAAGCTAGGCTCAAACAAAAGCTGATAGAGTTCTTCATTGGTAATCTGATCCGCTTTTTCTAATTCCAATAAACCAGTCGCGATCGCCTTTGCTTTGATATGGGCGGGATTAATGCCCTGACCATCATCCTTGATTTCGATATAGGTTTGATTGCCACGATAGTAAGCACGAATTTCAATGGTTGCAATCAAAGGCTTACCGAGATCTAGACGCTTTTGAGTAGACTCTGTACCATGATCGAAGGCATTGCGGACTAAATGCACAAAGGGATCATAAAGCTTTTCCAATACGGATTTATCAACTAATGTACCTGTGCCGAATAGTTTCAGGCTGACCTGTTTATTATACTTATTGGACATCTCCCGCACCATGCGCGGTAAGCTGCTGAGGATGTCACCTAAGGGCAACATCCTTGACCACAATAGGTCATACCGTAGCTGTTTCAGGATTTGCTGTTTGCGTCGTTGAGTTTGTTGTGTCTGTTGCATTAAAACCTTCATATCGCGCATTCCTTCATCCATCTGCGCGATATCTTCAAGCGCTTCTTGGATAAAGCTATGCAGATGCCCATAGGAATCCATTTGTAATGGATCGAAATCTGCTAATAGACTAGCTGAAGTCGAAAAGTTGGTGGGAATAGCATTAAGACGAGCAGAATCTACAGTTAGCTCTTGGGTTCTAACTTGCGATCGCTGCGCTTTATCTAGCCAAGTTTGCAGATTTTTTGAAAGTTGATCGAAACTTTTGAACTGCTTTTGAATGCGTTCAATTTTAGATTGAAGCTGCTGATTTTGCAGGATCGAAGCATTCTCTTGTGTCACTAATTCACTAGAGAAGTTATTCAATCGATCTAATCTAGGCAAATCGACTCGGATGGTTTCGGCTATATAAGGAGTGGCAGTTGTTGGAATAGAGGCAGTCTCTTTGGAAGCGTAATTTTTGGCTATTAGTGATTTGGAATTTTGTGGAGACTCAGACAATGGCAGGGGAGAGGGAGTGGCTAATTCTGTTAATGAAGGCTCTTGAGGTCTAAAGAAATCAGATAATTCAGATATATCTGATGCGGTATCAAAATCATTAAAGTTATTTTTTTCTAAAGCCTCATTGATATTAGATACTTCTTCGTCTAGATGTGATTGAGAAATGGGAAAAATATCAAAATTTTGGTCTAGATCTATATCTAGTTGATCTAGATCTACCTTATCAAAATCATCAAATCCGTTGGGTTCTATTTTTGCTTTTAATAGGTCTGAGTTGATTGAGGAGATATCATCATCAAGCTCGGTAAATTCCGTCCTATCAGCCAGTAAGTTTAAGCTTGTTTCTAGGGTTACTTCTGGAGTTACTTCTAGAAAATTATCGACAAAAATATCTGAGATTACATCTTCTTGAGTTTTATTTTGAGTTTCATTTTGAGTTTCGCTTTGAATATTTATTTGTATTTTGTTGTTAGCTTCCTTTTGTGAATCTGACTGAGGAACTGGAAATTTAATTTCATCTAGTTCTTTTTCTAAAGATAGGAACCAATCGTCAGCATTGTCAAACTCCTCCTCAAAAGGAGATTCTTCAGATAAAGTTGCCATCTTTATCATTGCCTGACTTACTAGATCGTGATCGGTTTGATTGTGGGGTTTTGTCAGAGCAATTAACTCTTGACTAGGTTGCCCTCCTTGAGCGCGATCACCTGCCAAAACCTCGGCACGGGCAGCTTCAAAGTTAGCGATCGCCACTTTCCCTACCAAAATGGGATTATCAGGATTATGTTCGAGAGCATCTAATGTCACTTGGGCGATCGCTTTAAATCCAGATAAATTTAACAGTTCGCCAATACCGCTAAATACTTCTACTTGCGCTCGAATTTCCCCTGTCACAGGCACACCTTCGGGATTAGCAAGCACATTTTGCAATCTTAAAATCCCCTGCTGCACATCGCCTTCAAACACGATCTGCACTATATCAACACCTAGCTCGGCGGCTGTAGGCAATTCAACATCTTCATCCGTATCACCCAAATAGAGCTTCAGCACTTCAAATATAGGCTCGGCGGTCGCGATAGCTGCTGCCGATTCGTAATGTCCTGATTGCAGTTGATCCATTAATGGTATCCGCAAACAGTCGTAAGCCTGTAACAACAAGCCTTCCACATCCGCATCAATCTCGCCTTCAAAACGATATAGCGATCGGAAGACATCTTCTAATTGATGGGCGATGGTTTTAATGCCTTCAAAGTTAAGGCTTGCTGAGCCTCCCTTAATGGAGTGAGCAGCACGCATAATCGAGTGAATATTCGCAGTACTTCTGTCTTCACGTAGAGAGAGCAACCCTGTCTCAATTGTTTGCAAAAATTCAGGCGCTTCTTGCTTAAAAAATTGATAGGCTTGATCGTGAATTTCTGTTTCTGTACTGTACATGGCTGCTATCCTATTGCTTTTTGCTGATTCTCTGTCCTGATTCTTTGTATTAGCTTCTATGCGTTGACTTTAAACTGAGCTACACTAACCTGCAATTCTTCAGCCACTTTAAGTAACTGGCTAAAAGCATCATTTAGATTTTGGGTATAACTAGAGTTAGAACTAGCGATCGTCGCCACGTTTTGAATCGTTTGGCTAGCCTGAGTCGAGGTTTGTGATTGTAAAGCCGCAGCTTGGGCGATTTCCCTTACTAGTTGGTTAACCTGTTGACTGGAAGCCGAAATATCGGTCAATTTTTGGCGTGTTTCTTCAACCAATTGTGAACCACTGTTCACCTGTTTTGTCCCAACAGCCATCGCTTTGACCAGATCATTAACCTGAGCCTGAATTTCTTCGATCAATTGCCGAATTTCGGTGGTAGCTTTTGCCGAACGTTGGGCAAGCGCTCGTACTTCGTTGGCAACTACTCCAAAACCTTGCCCTTCTTCGCCAGCCCTTGCGGCTTCAATGGAAGCATTTAGAGCGAGCATGTTTGTCTGGCTGGCAAAGCCGCTAATCAGTTTAACGACCTTGGAGATCTTCTGTGAAGCTTCTCCCAACTGCTGCACTTTTTCGGCGGTTTCTGACACGGTGTCCCGAATTGCTGTAAAACCTTCAACGGTACTATTCATAGCTGCATCACCTTCAAGTAATGCTTGGTTTGCTGATTTCACTTGAGCTTCGGCTTGGATCGCACGCATTTCTACGCCTGAGATTAATTCGGTAAGTGTCTGAATGCGTTCTAGAGTTTCGGCGATCGCTAACATCTGTTCTGAGACTCCATCTGATACGTTTTGCATAGTTGGTTGGTTCTGCAAAACAGTTTGAGATACAGACTGCGAAGCAGATTGAACCTCTGTTACTAGCTTGCGAAGGTTTCTAATAGTGGCGTTATAGGAGTCGGCAATTGTGCCAATTTCATCTTCCGTTACCTTAGCGCGAATCGTTAAGTCACCACGACTGATCGGATCAACTTCGATCAGTAATTCCAAGGCTCTTTTTTGGATAAACTCTTTGGCTTGTTTCTGTTCTTGAATGCGTAGCTCAGCTTCGCTCTGAGCGGCTTCCTGTCTAGCTTCAGCAATGCGTTCAGCCTCTAGTTGCTTTTCTGCAATTAGAACTTCTAACTGCTCAGCCATATTGTTTAATTCTTGTGATAATGTGCCTATTTCATCGCGGCGATCGCTATCAGTTAAACGTTCGCTTATTTCCCCAGTACCAATCTTTTGAGTGAAACTAGACAAAATACGCAAAGGCCGCGCAAAAGAAATAGCAACGATGATGCCGATCGCTCCAGCTACAAGAATTGAAATCCCTGCGATCGCATAACCTGCGTTGGATAGAGTTCCAACTAGTTCTTGAATTTCTGATAGCGGACGACCTACATAAGCAATGCCAACTGGTTTAGCGTTCCCATCAATCAGCTTGCGGTGATCGTAAAGAGGGGCATAGAAGGTGAGGTAATTGATCCCTGTGATGTTGGTTTCCCCAACATATTCCTGTCCTTGTTGAAGTACAGCATCAGAAACCTCACGAGCTGAACGAGTACCGATCGCTCTAGTATTATCTGGATTTTTGGTGTTGGGATCGACGTAAGGGACATTGGTGGCAACGCGCCAATCCTGAGCGAAGATAGTTGCTGTGGGCATATTGTAGCGTTTAGAAAACTTATCAACGATGCCATAATTGCGATTGAGTAACGATCCCACCACAGCCGTACCAACGATGCGTCCTTTAACTTTGATCGGGTATACAGCCATGCTGATCAGCCCAGATTTCCCTTGCTCAATGTCATAGGTTCCTGCGGGCGCAGGTTGCTTGTTTTCAGCGAGTCCTTGAATTGCTTGAGGACGAATACCGATATTGGCAGGCTTTTCTAGTCCTAGGGCTTGCAAATCCGAGGATTTCACTAGTTCAATGCCATACATTGGTTGACCTGTTGCGATCGCATTTTTGACAATTGGTAAATTCGCCAAATTACGACCAGTAGGAATACTCCCCCGTTTGTATAGCTGAGGAATTAGTTCTAGTTGATTTCTTTGATCTCTGGAGGCAAGCAAAGGAAACTTGCTAAAATCTTCGTCAAGGACGAGTATATTTCCTTCAATGCTACGCCCACGACTATCTGTAATCAGCTTAATATTTTTAATAGATTCTGGTTCAACACCTTCGCCGCTCACTTGGAGCAAAGGTTGCAGAATCGACCGTTTGGCTGCTAGTTCGTTAGCATCATTGAGATCAAAACTATTCGACTCTAACGCTTTAGCGATCGCTTCTGCATCCTGTTTACTTTCATTATTTGTCCAAAGTACATACTCTGAAACAAAGAATGAACCCTTCTCCTGTACTGAGATCCGTAGTTCCCTAAGAGAAGCTTGTTCTGAAGATTTAACAAGGATTTGAGTCACGATTAATACAGGCAAACCTGAAGCTAATAACAGCACAATCGATAACTTCCAGCGTACACTCCAGTTATTCCAAACTTGGGCTGGTAATTTCCAAAGAGGAGTTTTGGGATGCAGTATGGATGAAGCTCTCTCTGGCAGTGAGATTCGGGTGATTGACTTTTGGGGTAAAATTGGCTCTGGATTTTCAGAGGGAGGGATTTCTGGTTTGTCTTGAATTAACATAGTCTTCTCTAAATCTTAGGATCAAATATTTAATTAGTTTATTCAGTGCTTCGCACTGAATAAACTAAACTTAAGCGACTTTGAACTGAGATACGCTTACCTGTAAATCTTGAGCAACTTGCAAAAGTTCAGAGAACGATCGCGCCACATCTTCAGATTGTTTTGATGTATCCTCGGCGATCGCTGCGACTTCTTGCATCGTCTGACCCATGTGATCGGATGTTTGGGTTTGGTAATCCGCCGCGATCGCAATTTCCCGAACAATGGTGTTGACCTGCTTACTTACCATTGCGATTTGCGTTAGTTTTTCACGGGCATTTTGGACAAGCTTTGTGCCTGTGACTACTTGCTCAGTCCCCGTCTCCATCGCGGCAACTACTTCATTAGTTTGGGCTTGAATCTCTTCCACAAGCTGTTCAATTTCCGCCGTTGATGCTGCCGACTGCTCCGCCAGATCGCGTACCTCTTCGGCAACCACACTAAAACCTCTTCCTTCTTCGCCAGCACGGGCTGCTTCGATTGCCGCATTCAACGCTAACAAATTGGTTTGAGCCGCAAAGTTACCAATTAAGTTCACAATTCGTGAAATCTTTTGCGAAGTCTCACCTAGCCGTTTGACCTTTTTCGCCGTTTCCGAGACAGTCTCACGAATTTCCGAAATCCCTTCAACTGTGCGATTCATTGCTTCATCGCCTTCTTGGAGAACTGTTGCCGCGATTTGCATCCCTTGCTCTGCTTGTTTGGCTCTAGTTTCTACACCTCGACTCGACTCAGCCATGACTTGAATTTCCTGTAGCGCCGAGTTAATGGACTCTGACTGCTTTTGAGCCTCATTGGATACCGATCGCACAGATATTTCGTTACTTGTAGCAGTTTGGGTTACGGACTGCGATGCACCCTGTACATCTAGTACCAGTTTCCGTAAGTTGCGAATAATGGCATTGTAGGAGTCAGCGATCGTGCCAACCTCATCAGCAGTTACGTTTGCCCGAATCGTCAAGTCTCCACGACTAACTGGATCTACTTCCATCAGTAGCTCTAATGCACGACGTTGCAAGAATTCCTTCTCTTGCCTTTGCTGTTCAGCGCGTTCATCTGCCTCGGCTCTAGCTTCTTGTCGGGCTTTTTCTAGTCTTCCTGCTTCTTGTTGCTGTACCTCACTCAGATACTTGAGTTGTTCTGCCATTCCGTTAATGTTGCTAGATAGTACGCCTAGTTCATCTTCACTAGCAACCTCTAAGCGAGTCTCCAGATCTCCCTGTCCGATTTTGGCTACAACCTTAGCTGCTTCCTGAATTGGTTTAACAGCTCGATTGGCAAGTAGGGCGGCTATAAACCCAACCAACAAAGCTGTTAACCCCGTACCTGTCGCGAAGGTTAGTAATAAATCTCGTTGAGGCTTGAAAACACTACCACCCGTATCAATGCCAATAATCACTCCTAGGTTGAGACTAGGCATATTGCGATAAGCAGGTAATGGCACATAGGTTAAAAATTGCTCTTTCCCGTCAAGAAGGTCAATTCCCACAACTGTACTTGTGGTCTTACTATTGACCGCTGATGCTAGACTTGGCAATTCCATCTGAGACAGGTTACCTTCATGATCGCTTTCTTCAGCCAGAAATATTTTGCCTGTTGCATCGATTAAATGATATTCATCCTCATCATTATTGATACTTCCTTTGATAATTTCACCCAATCGATCAATAGGAATTTGCGATCGCATCACACCGATCAACTTATCTGTGCCATTCTCCTTTACGGGCGCAGCTACGATCAAACTGTTACTTTTATCAGTTGGAGACAACACTGGCTGCGAAATAAATGGAGTTCCCTTAGTAATGACATGTTTAAAAAAGTCACGATCTTTAATACTGGCATTGGGGTCTTGGGTAGATGTAGATCGAATTGTGGTGATCCCATTCAGATTCGCAAAGGCAACTAGGTCATAGATTCCATAAGTACGAGCATAGTCATTAAGTACGGCTTCTCTCTCGGTTTGAGGTAATACCGCCTGTACTTTCGGATTCGCAATAATTGGGTGGGTTGCTAACACCTGAATATCACCATATCGCTCAAACATAAAACGATTAATCTTATCGGCGATCGCATTTGTTTTCTGTAGTTGCGTTTCCCGAATTCTTTCGCCTAGAGATACGCTAGATAGATAAGCCGCCACACTACCAATAACGACCACAGGAATCGTACTAATCGTTATCGCCAGAAATGTTGCTTTGGTACGCAGAGTCAGCGATCGCCATCCCCATTTTTTCGGCTTTTCATTTATTGGAATGGGTGGGACATCTTCTAGTAAATTTTCCAGAGAAACTAACTCTGTATGATGGTCGTTGTCCAAGTTGCCATTCGGGTTATTGCTGTTGTCGAGTGCTTGTGGTTGATTTTTGGGTTGGTTATCTTGTGTCAACATTGCTGATTCTCCGTATTAATCTAACTAAATTAATCTAAAAAATTTTAAAAAATCTCAAAACAAACAAAATTTATCTAGCGTCTAGATAATCTGCGCGATCGCCTTGCCATCAAGGACTAAAAATGTCTCTTCATCACCACTCAACCAATAGCCCCGACAAACTTGCATCATCTCTGGATTCGCAAAGGTGAGTACTGAAGATTGGATTTTAGCAACATCGCATTTCATCATCTGCCCAACATGGGAAACCGCAAAGCCAATGACATTTTCTTGGCTACGCAGAAATATGATGTGGCACTTGTCCTGAAATTTTTCCTGCGTATATTCCTGTGCATAGAGAGGCTTATATCCCAAAAGACTAGCTAAATCAATAACCCAAATCACCTCTCCACGCCAGTTATAGATCCCCATTACGCTTTTGTCTAGACCTGCGATCGCCGTTATTTGCGACAAATTAACCTTGACAATTTCCAGCAACTGATCGGTAGGCAGTAAGGCTTGCTGGTCAGCCTCCAGATAGAATGACAAAAATTGTGCAGTCTTCATCTGAGATTTAGATAGCTGATTGAGATTTGTCTGACTGTCAATCATCTGACTTGTCATGGCGATCGCCTTCCTAATCTTTTACTAGTAATTTAATCGTGCGGATCAGTTCAGCAACATCAACAGGTTTGGTTAGATAAGCTGAAGCGCCTTGTTTCATGCCCCAAAATTTATCCATCTCACCACTCTTAGTGGAACAAAGGATGATCGGAATATCCATTGTGTCAGGTTTTTCCTTGAGATCTCGACATAACTCAAATCCACTTTCATTGGGTAACACCACATCCAAAACAATGGCGCTAGGCTTCTGTTGGCTAATTTTAGTTCTAGCTTCAGCGCCACTCATTGCCAAAACAGTATTAAAGCCAGCATTTCTAAGACTGCTAGTAATAATCTCAGCTTGAGTCATTGTGTCCTCAACCACTAAAATTGTACTCATATCTAAATTTTTTCCTTTACTTTTATTGTTTTAACTGATGAGTTGAGAGATAATGCCCGCAAAATAGTTAGTTTTCAGATACTTGCAAAAACTTTCGCAATATTTGCAGCACTTTTGCGGGATCGGGGGGTTTACTCAAAAAATCCGAAGACCCAGCCATCTTTGCCCTTACCCGATCAATCATCCCATCTCGTCCCGTCAAAATGACAATTGGAATTTCCTGAAATGTTGTAGTTTTGCGGAGAAAAGTGCATAGTTCATAGCCATTAGTATTTGGCATCACCAAATCCAGAAAAATCAAATCAGGCTTACGTTGCAATAAAGTACTAACACTTTGCAATGGTTCGGTAATTCCCATAACTTCATAGCCTAATGGCTCAAGGATACGTTTCATTTCTAGCGCCACTTGGGGGCTGTCATCAATACAGGCTATTAAACCTCGCATTGGCATATCCTTGGGCTTATTGGGAAATTTCCAATTTGGTGAAGTCCAATCCTCAACCTCCTGAAAAGCAACAATTCCGTCTACTACCAGAGGCAACAGCGATCGCATCACGGCAATCATTGAGCAGTGCATAATAATCGACATATCCCATAGGGTATTTTTGCCATTTAAAATTTTCTTAAGGGTTTTATAGGTTTTGACTGTGATCGCGTCAGCCTTGAGCATTACATCTAACTGGTCTGGATTAGCTATATAGGGAGCTAAATCAAAGGAAAACCCCTGAATCATATTCTGTACATGGGATAACCCCGCCTGTTGCCACCTCGCTTGAGCAGCCACAATACTATCTAAAGTTTGGGTTGTAGGTAAAGCAACAATCGGTTTAAACGCTAGTGCTTCTAAGGGTTTCCAAGATGATTTAGGCTGTTTCTGGTCGCTGAGACTATAAAAAACTTCATGAATACTTGACTGAATAATTGCACGAGCCTGTTCTGTTGTCAGTTGATTGTCATGAATAGCCTTTTCAATTACCTTTAACTCCCAAGCTTCCTTGGTTGGCTCGGCATCTTCAAGCAATTCTTGAATATTTACTTGGGGTGAATGTTGACGGATCGCTCTTGCTAGCCTGCGAACCCGATGTTTGCCTCCCGTTGCATACACCAACCGCCCCAAATAAAAATATATGTTCCAAGCAGGTTCACCCTCTTGGTCTCCAGTCACCAAAAGTTCACCAGTAGCCTGCTGAAACAGAACATGTAACTGCTTCAAATCTTGAATAAACTTAGGTTGTAATTGGGTTGATGTGTCCACTAGATCCAGTCTGGTAAGTAGCATATTATGAGCGATACCGAAATTCACAGGCAATTAGAATATGCTTGTTTGCCTTTATTACCTGTTGATATGAATATCTGCTTATTCGTTAATGACAAGAGAATCGTTGAGCAGATTATGACAAGCTTATCTACAAAAACAATTTATTATTTGATTGAGTTTTATAAGCCTTATTTCAGGATAACTACTATACTATAGAAATTATTTTTCCGCTCTAACTACCCCCCTTTTTGAGCAAAATTTAATATTCTTTAGTTTACAGCAATTACCCAACTAACGAACCTCCAAAAAATTTTTAAAAGGCTTGTAAATCAGCTTGTAAATCAACCCTTTTAAAAATTTTCTGGGTTTGGGTTTGAGCGCAAAGGGTAGAGAATGGTAAGAATCGCTTAGCGATTCTTACCATTCTCTGCTTTCGTCGAACTGACGTTAAACCAAAGACTTGATTGTAGGGCTACCTACTTACTCGCGCTTTCAATACCCTGTACTAGTTTGGAAAAGTACCAAATCTGCTGTGGTGTTGCGGTCTCTCCAGCCTTTAGAAAAGGAGTTCCATCTTGATAGTTCAGTGGTCCTTTATAAAGATCGATGCTGCGATCGCCCAAGCCATTAATAAATTTTGTCAAGAACTGATGATTCTCAGGAGCCAAAGCCTTGCCTTTTTCAAAACCTATCGATGAAGTATCAAGGTTATTCAAATCTGCCCAATTCGGTTTAGCAAGAACAAACTCACCAGCAAATTTACCTTCCTTTGCCTTTGAAATCTGCTCAAGATAGGCTGGGCCCCAGTTGTAATAGGGAACCCCAACGCAAAGGTCAGGGGCAAGGTTGCAGCCAGTTTTGATATCATAATGGAGGAATTTAACTTTTTTACCAGCTTCATTAGCCTTTTTGGTTTGGATTGACACCTCTGGAGTATCGATACCACTCATTACCACATCAAAGCCACTGTTGTAAAAATCATCAGCAACCTTACTGGGATTTAGAGTTTTACCGGGGATATTGAACCAAAAGCCAATCCACACGACTTTAAACTTTAAATCAGCAGGATTCTTTTTCCGATAGGTTTGCCAACAGTATTTAGCACCTAAATAGCTAGCTGAAGCAAGCCTGCGAGTTTCATCATTGATTAGTGGCCCCACATAGCCGATTTTACCCGTCTCAGAGCTAAGCGCCGCCGAACAACCAGCAATCATTTTGCCGTACTCAATCTGTGGCATGACATTGCCTAGATTTGCTTGGTTTTTAAAATTTTTCCCTTCCTTCCAAGCATAGTCTCCACTGGCGTGAATGATCGATACATTAGGATGTTTTTTTGCCGTTGCCAAAGCTTCATCTTTAAAATCATCGGAATTAAAAATTACGAGTTTAGCGCCCTTATTGATCAGGTCTTCAGCTACTTGCGATGCTTTAACATTAGGGCGATCGCCAGGATTAACCTGCTCGACATACTTAAACTGGATACCTGATTGCTTTTCCATTACATATTTTGTTGCTTCGTAATGCGCCTGATTCCAGCCCGAATCATTTTTGGGTCCAACTAAAATCATTGCTGCTTGAAAATTCTGCCCCTCCGCCACAGAAGTTGGAGAGACAGGTGCAGAATTACTATTGCAAGATCCAGCTAAAAACCCCACAAGTGCTGTCGCCCATAGGTGATTGGCAGAGACTACAGCAGAACCTCTATTAACAACTAGTTTCATGGGCTTATATAACAAACATTTACCTTAAGAAGACTAGCAATAGCTGCAACAAATATGTAGTGAATATTTGTTACATTTATTACAAATCAACTAGCCACCTAAAGATTTTTGATAGTCCATAGAGTAAGTAACCCAAACTGAGGTTACTTACAGCGTGAGTTCGATATAGCCATTTGCGCCGTGCTTCGCACGATGCAAATGACGAAAAATGGTAAGAATCGCTTAGCAATTCTTACCATTTTTCGCTTTCGTCGAACTGACGTTACTTACAGCGTTTTGGCAACGAGACTCATTATAAAAATCGGTTTCATGAAAGCCTACCATCAGTAGGCTTTCATGAAACCGATTTTATTGTTTTTAGCGCCCTAGACGCTAAAAACAATAAAATCAGTTTTGCAATGAGATTTACTGCTGTTTTGAAGTAATTAAACAAAAACTTAAGAACTTAAAGTAAAATTTGGCTAAGGGATGTTTAGATATAGATTTTATAAAATTCTGCGGTTGTGCCTATGTATGCTAATAGTCAGGAAGTTTCGCTTGAACAGGCTATCATTCGTTCTCCCTTAACAATCTCGGCAAGTGCAACAATTGCAGATGCGATCGCCTTGATGAGTGTAGGTAGTCAAACTTGCGATCTATTATGTGAAATTGACTCAGAAACCAACTTGCAATTAGCCCATGCCCAAAATAGTTGCATTTTAGTAACCGAAGAGAAGAAGCTAATTGGGATTTTGACAGAACGGGATTTGGTAAAGCTTTGTGGACAATCAGCCCAAAATTCAAAATGTAATCTGACTGAGACGGCAATCTTTGAGGTGATGACATATCCAGTTCAATCACTATTGGAATGGGAATTTACCGATATACTTGTGCCGATTAACCGCTTCCATCGTTATAACATTCGACATTTGCCCCTAGTAAACGATCTCAGTGAAGTCGTTGGGTTACTCACCCATGAGAGTTTGCGACAGTTGTTGCGACCCGTCGATATGCTGCGCTTGCGTCAGGTTAGAGAGATAATGATTACCGATGTAGTATATGCAAGTCTTACAGCTTCAGTCTCAAAAATTGCGAACTTGATGTTAGAACAGAAGGTTAGCTCGGTAGTAGTTGTCTCAGAGTGTGATGGTGGTTTATGTCCTGTAGGCATTGTTACTGAAGGCGATATCGTGCAGTATCTTGCTTTAGAGTTAGATCTAGTAAAAACATCTGTAGATGTAGTCATGAGCTTCCCTGTGGAGACAGTCAGTCGAGATGAGACATTGTGGACAGTGCGGGAGACTATGCAAGAGCGGATGATTAATCATTTAATAGTTACAAATATCGATGGACAAATGGAGGGAATCATTGGTCAAAGCGATCTGCTCAGGACATTACAACCAACTGAAATTTATAAATTAGTCTCTGTTCTAGAAACAAAAATGTCCCGACTAGAGCAAGAAAAACTTGAAATACTCCAAAATCAAAATAAGTTACTAGAGAGTCAAGTGCAAGAAAGGACATCGGCACTAGCTGATAGTAATAATATGTTTCGTCAATTTGCTGACCATAATCGGGCTGTGATTGTCATTCGTGAAGCTCGCTCCAACAAGGTTCTGTATGTGAGTCCTAGATATTCAGAGATATGGGGGCAACCAAGTGAGAATTTATATCAAAATCCTGATATATGGATGCAGTCGATTCATCCTGAAGATATAGATAGAATTAATCAAGCTCATGTCTTAACTGCTAATAGTGGAGCCTTTAGTGAAGAGTATCGAATTGTGCGTCCTGATGGAGAAGTTCGATGGATATGGGGACGCTGCTTCTCTTTAAAAAATGCCCAAGGGAACATTGAGCAAATTGCGGCTGTAGCCGAAGACATCAGCGATCGCAAGATTTCAGCCATAGCTTTACAACAGAGTGAACAACGCTTAAGAGCTAGTGAATCTCTTTTAAGTGCGATGTTTGAACGCTCAGTTGTAGGTATGGCGATTACTGATGCTCATGGTAGATTTGTGCGGGCTAATCCTTTCTATCAACAAATGGTTGGCTATTCTGAGCAAGAACTACAGTTAATGCGATTTACTGATAATATGCTGCCTGAAGAGATCGAAGATAATTTGAGGTTGCGTACTCAAGTCTTATCTGGAGAAAGTGAAGGCTATCAAATGGAAAAGCGTCTTTTACATCGAGATGGAAAGATGCTTTGGGTAAGGACAACTAGTTCTAAAATATTAGATGAAGTTGGTCAGCCACCACTTTTTGTTGGTGTCATCGAAGATATTAGCGATCGCAAACAAGCTGAAGAATCTTTGAAAAGTGCGGAAGTCGAACGCCAAGAAGCGATCGAAGCTCTCTATCAACTCAATCAGCAATTAGAGTCTAGGGTTGAGCAACGTACTCAAGAACTTCAGTTTGCCAATCAACAATTAATAGAAACCAATGCTGAGCTAGCGAGAGCAACCAAGCTTAAGGATGAGTTTCTTGCCAATATGAGTCATGAACTTCGTACACCGCTCAATGCGGTTTTGGGAATGTCTGAAGGTTTGATGACTGGAGTATTTGGAGATCTCAATGAACGACAGATGCGATCGCTATCTCTAATTGAAAGTAGTGGTCGGCATCTATTGGCTTTAATTAATGACATTTTGGATGTTGCCAAAATTGGTGCAGGGAAATTAGATCTGGAACTTAGCTCTGTAGAGGTAGAGTATCTTTGTAAGTCTAGTCTCAACTTTGTAAAACAGGTTGCTAATCAGAAAAACATTCAGCTTAAATTAGCGATCGCCCCTAACATCCAATCAATCATAGTTGATGAACGCCGCATGAGGCAATCTCTGATTAATCTACTCAGCAACGCGGTCAAGTTCACCCCTAAAAATGGAATGGTTTCCTTAGAAGTGAAGCTTCAAAAGATAGAAGCTTTGGAATTAATTACCGAATGTGCCTATGCGCTAGTCTTCTCAATCATCGATACAGGTATTGGTATTTCTCCAACAGATATTAGTAAATTATTTCAAGCTTTTGTCCAGATTGATAGTAGTCTAAACCGTCAATATGCAGGCACAGGGCTAGGACTCACCCTAGTCAAACAGATTGCAGAACTGCATGGAGGATCTGTAAGGGTTGCCAGTCAAGTCGGTAAGGGAAGTTGTTTTTCGATAGTTCTACCCCATAGAGAGAGCATTAACGTAGAATCTCCTGATTTAGCTGACAATCATCGTTGTGACAGCAATTTAGATAGTAGTTTAGATAACGATTTAGATAATAGTTTGTCGGTTGATGCCTTGATTTTACTAGCGGATGATAATCCAAGTAATATTGAAACCTTTTCTAATTATTTAACTAGTCGAGGATATCGACTAATTTTTGCAAATAACGGTCAAGAGGCGATTAATATGATTATTGACCAAAGCCCTGATCTAGTTTTGATGGATATCCAAATGCCAGTCTTAGATGGGATCGGCGCGATCGCCCAGATTCGAGCAAATCCAAATATTAACCATATCCCGATTGTTGCCTTAACTGCTCTTGCCATGGCAGGCGATCGCGAAAAATGTTTAGCAGTTGGTGCAAATGAATATCTGACCAAACCTGTGAAACTATCTTATCTAGTTAAAATTATTCAACAACAACTCCAGAAAAAACTTAATTACTGATGTTACGTGGAACTCAGATGATGAATCTTTTGCTGCTAGCACAACAGGGCAACCACGGGGGGGATTGCCCCTACCCCAATAATTTAGATTTTTGTAGGGGCTGTGCCCCCGTGCCAGCCCTAGACTTAGATGATCGTAGGAATTCTATCCACGTAACATCAGTTAATTAATGGTAGTGCGGGGTTTGAGTACAAAACTAGGACATAAACCCAAAAGAATAATTGGTGGCGCAAAGCGCCACCAATTATTCTTTTGGATTAAAGCAAACTATTGCCAAGTTTGGCGAAATGCTTTGACCACTTGATCCATACCCACCGATCGCGAAGCCTTGAAGAGAATCCGATCGCCACTTTTGACTTTTTGTAAAAGCGTCTGTGTAATATCTTCATAGGACTGACAGGCGATCGCATATTTTAACGATCCATTGGCTCCTGCTAAAATTGCATCTGCCTCACCATCGGTCAAGATAATCGCTCCTTCGATTCCCAGTTTACTAATCGCTTCACCGACTTGACGATGCAATTGAGTAGACATTTCTCCCAATTCCTTCATCGTTCCCAACACCGCCCAATGACGCTTGGCGGGCATATCCGCAAGTTGTCTTAGAGCAGCCAACATTCCTTCAGGAGAAGCGTTATAAGTTTCATCAAGAATAATCACATCTTGAGGCAACTCGTATAATTGCGCTCTGCCAAAGGGTAAATCGAGTTTCCCTAGCCCTTGAGTAGTCCTAGCCCAGTCAAGATTTAACGCCTTGAGAACGGCTAAACCTGCCAAAAAATTTAAAGCATTATGCCGACCGGGTAAGGGTAATTCCCATGTCAAACCCTCTACCTGTAACTGATTATCAATTAGTTCTCCATTGATATCGCCAGTTCCCAAACCATAGGTAAGCGTTTTACCCTCCCAAACCTTGCTCGCAGTCTCTAGTAAAAGGGGATTACTAGCATTCAAAACAACCGTACCAGTGGGAGGTGTTTCCGCTAAAAGTTCACATTTAGCTTGGGCGATCGCTTCTCTTGATCCCAATCGCCCAATATGCGCCGTCCCAACATTGGTGATTACGCTTACCGTGGGCAAAGCCGTTTTTGCAAGCCGCTCAATTTCACCTAAACCACGCATTCCCATTTCTACAACCACAAAATCATCCTGCTCAGGGGCGATCGCTAATAGGGTTTGCGCTACACCAATATCATTATTATGATTAGCCTGACTTTTGTGGACGCGATGATCGGCTGTAGTGACATAGCAAGCCAACATACTCGCAATAATTTCTTTAGTGGTAGTTTTGCCCACAGAGCCAGTAATCGCTACTACTGGGTTTGAAAACTGCGATCGCCACCAACGCGCTAGATCTTGATAGGCTGCGATCGTATTGTCAACTGCTAGGACAGGCAAACCTGCGGCGGCAGTGGAACTAGCCCATTCACGACTGACGATCGCCGCCACTGCCCCTTGGGCGATCGCCTGAGCCACAAACCCATGACCATCGAAATTTTCGCCTATTAGAGCCACAAACAACTCTCCAGCTTTGAGTTTGCGGCTATCGGAAATAACGCCCCTTATCTCTTTGTTTTGCGCGTTTTCGTCAATATTGGCAACCGTTGCGGATGTGATGGCGATCGCTTGGCTAATCGTACAAATACAGGTCATGCTTAATTTTTTCTGTTCGTAGCTGTTCTAAGCTGAGGATGGAAAGCCTGAACTTAATAAGAAAGCCATACAAAGCATGGCTTTCTTATTAAGTTGATAGGCTTAATATCATTAGCTTTATTATTATCAGGCTTCAGGCAGCACATCATCACCAAACATTTCTTCTAAAGTTGTGAGATAAGGCTCAAACTCTTGGACATGTTCTTCGGAAAGATGGTTATGCATCTCTTGAGAAAGTAATCTTAACAAAGTGCGGACTAGTTCCCAACTAACTTTTAAAGGTGGATAGAGCATGATGCAAAGAGGAAAAAGCTCTTGTTGAATTGAAGAAACACTTTTTTCCAACGCACAGAGACAAAGATAAACTTGGAACATCTCAATATCGCGTAAGCTAGAAATACGAACTTGAGGCGAACTCAGCACGCCACTATGGCACTGATAGTCAGAATGCATAATCAGGGTTTTCTGAGAAACTTGACGAGCAATTTCACTGGTTAATGTCAGCAGATGGCGTACAGCCGCCAGAGCGATATCATCATATTCCAGATTTCCTGCCGCTTCGTAGCATCTTTGCAAAGGCATGTAGAGGTGATCGTCAATGACCTTGAAGTAGGAGTTCACCATCAGTTTTTCTAGGGATGGCAGTGAATCAAGCAGTAGCTGTCCACTGTAATGAAACTGCATACTCACAAACCCGATCGCCCTTGGATCAACTGCTGTGTATTTTTTGCGAATCTTGCCCACACTTTGAGCGATCGCTACTGAAAGTTGACCAACTGTTGGCAGTTGCGTATAACTTTCTAGCCTCAGATTCTGCCCATCGGCATTCAAGTCTATTTGTACTAGACGAGAATGCGAATTCTCTGTGTATATGTTGAGAGCTTGTTCCAATAAAAAACGAGAATCTGTGGCAATTTGCCAAGGATCAATTAGATCTGCGGAAATCCCATGGGCTTGCAACTGTCCCACCAGTAGACTTTCAGTCTTCGCCCATGCTTGAGCGCTAGAAAAACGCAAAGATTGCAATAGATTGGTTGCGGTAGATTTACGCCTTTCTGGGGAGAGGATTTCACCTAAATTATTAGATTGAATATCTCGTTTTGGTGAATCCGCTTGCAGATTTTGAATATACTTTTTTGCCCAAATGTTTGCGAGAGTCGGGACAGAATCACTGCTCACATTGTGAAAATCTTCTGCGAGATTATCTACAGAGGTATGTCTGATCATTGAGACTCCGAGAGTAAAAGATTTTTTAAATTATTGACATTATATTTCTTGCTTGGAACAGTAGCTAAGATTTAGGAAAAGCAAAACAATGATTGATTTCGCAATAATCACTTACAGCGTTTTGCGCTCAAACCCAAACCAAGAAAATTTTTGAAAGCGTTGCAACGCAACGCTTTCAAAAATTTTCTTGTGGTTCGTTTGATCGGTAATTGCTGTAGGGCATTGCTCAGCCAAGGGTGATAATCGCTGAATCTACCATTTCGTGCCAGCTAATACCAAAGCATATACCAAAGCATAAAATGGAGCGTAGCCATTTTGTGCTTTTAAAACCCTTACTGTGTCTGGTTTTTAATTGACGAATGTGTGGTGACACTTTCGTGATTCTTACCTGATAAACCGCAAAAGCAAAAAAACAAATGCTGCAATTGGGGCTTGGAAACCAAGCCCCTACCTTTACAGACATGTAGAGATTTGGTCTCCAAAACCTCTTTTACAGCACTAAGCGTTGTAAAAGAGGTTTTGGAGACATGATGACTATCTTTGATCTATGTAACAACATAGGTTTGGGTGGAGTTGGATAGAATTTCCACAATCAAACAGGGATTAGTAAATTCCATCTATTTTTGCTCAACAAAAATTTGCTGATTATCAACAAATAGAAACTCTAGAGGAATATGTCCTAGTCAACACCTAACGCCAGCGCCTTGACTGTTTCTGCCGCAATCAAGAAGGACTTTGGGTATTAAAGTCTTACTCTGGAGAACAAGATAAATTCCAATTGTCGAGCATCAATTTTGAAGGGAAATTTGCCGATCTTTATGAAGACGTGACATTTTAGCAAAGGCGATCGCCTATAATGCTCACTAGATAGCAAAGATACTTTTGCGGTGATTCCGATGCTCCAAATCGATCTCAAACATCTCCCCACCAGTGACGAATTACCCGATTCTGATGATACGTCTGTGGATAATGAAGACCAGAATTTTTTACCAAATCTATTATTGTTCTTATTGGAATATATTTGGAAAAGTCGCGACGATTGGTACTTTGGTGTCGATATGGGTATCTATCACACCACTGGCGTGAGTCCCAGAATTCCCAGAATTCCCGATGGATTTTTGAGCTTAGGTGTGGAGCGGCGTAAAAATGGCGGTTCGCGTAGCAGCTATGTGATGTGGGAAGAGGAATATACTGCACCGATTTTGACCTTAGAAGTTGTCTCCCATAGCTATGGTGATGAATATGAGAAAAAGCTAGATATTTATCGCAAATTGGGTGTCAAATATTATGTGATTTATAATCCTCAATTCTGGCGGCGCGATGGACATTTGCCCTTTGAGGT
This sequence comes from Pseudanabaena sp. CCNP1317, assembly GCF_034931345.1. Taxonomy (NCBI): domain Bacteria; kingdom Bacillati; phylum Cyanobacteriota; class Cyanophyceae; order Pseudanabaenales; family Pseudanabaenaceae; genus Pseudanabaena; species Pseudanabaena sp. CCNP1317. Next base: position 38,929 of record NZ_JAYGIF010000151.1, read on the forward strand.
TTATACATTGGTTGACGGTAATTATCAATTGCAGATTGGTGAGCCGCTATGGATGCCAGAAATCGGTTTGGGGATTGGGCGTTGTGTATTGCCGAGCGATCGCTTTAGGCGCGAAGTTTTAAGTTGGTTTGATGACAGAGGTCAGCGTTATCTCACTACTGACGAACAGGCTGACATGGAAAGTCAGCGTGCTAATTTCGAGCGACAACGAGCTAATGCCGAAAATCAAAAGGCTCAGTCTGAGCAACTACGGGCTGATGCTGCCGAAAAACAGGTGGAGTTGTTGTTGGCAAAGTTGCGATCACTTGGTATTGATGAGGAGTAAAACGTCACTATCAAAATCGCGATCGCAAGAAATGTAAAATAGGTTTAGCTCATATTGTCGTGAAACTATGCCCGTACCCGTTGAACAGTTACTTAACTCCGAAATCCTCAAACCTGCTCGTTATTTAGGTAATGAGTTTGGCGCAGTGCATAAGCCTTGGGAGCAGGCGATCGTGCGCTGGTCGCTGACCTATCCTGAAATTTATGAGGTGGGTGCATCAAACTTGGGGCATATCATTCTTTACAGCATCATTAATTCTCAAGATGGGCAACTTTGCGATCGCGCCTATCTCCCCGCACCTGACCTCTCAGCAAAACTCCGCGAAACCAAAACAGATTTGTTTGCTGTCGAGTCTAAGCGATCGCTGCGGGAATTTGACATTTTAGGCTTTAGTCTTAGTTATGAACTAGGCGCAACCAATGTTTTGGAAATGTTTGACCTTGCCAATATTCCCATGACTTGGCGAGAAAGGAGTGAGTTAAGTATAGAGGAATGTCCTTTAATCTTTGCAGGGGGACAAACTGCCACTTCTAATCCTGAACCCTATGCGGACTTTTTTGATTTCTTTGCCCTTGGTGATGGTGAAGAACTATTACCTGAAATTGGCGAAGTTCTCAAAGCCTGCAAATTAGCAGGGAAGGATCGCCGTGAAACTCTCTTGGCGCTTGCCAATGAGGTTAATGGTGTCTATGTGCCAGCATTTTATGACATGGATGAGAAAACGGGCGCAGTTACTCCCAACCGTAGCGACGTTTCTCCCCGTGCGTTACGGCGGGTGGCTACACCAATGCCTGAACATAGTATTGGCTTAGTTCCCCTCGTGGAAACAGTTCACGATCGCCTCGTCATCGAAATTAGAAGAGGCTGTACTCGCGGCTGTCGCTTTTGCCAACCTGGGATGCTCACCCGTCCCGCCCGTGATGTCGAGCCTGAAAAAGTTGTCGATACCATTGAGAAAGCCATTCGTGAAACAGGATATAACGAGTTCTCTTTGCTTTCCCTATCCTGTTCCGATTATCTCGCCTTACCATCGGTAGGCGTACAGATCAAGAATCGCTTCAAAGATGAACATGTGACGCTCTCATTGCCTAGCCAAAGAGTCGATCGCTTTGATGAGAACATAGCCCATATGCTGCGTAGTGGTGATGGTCGTCAGCAGGGGCTAACCTTTGCCCCTGAAGCGGGAACCCAACGCTTGCGGGATGTGATTAATAAGGGCTTGACCGATGAAGAGCTATTGCAAGGTGTAAAAACTGCCTATGTTGAAGGTTGGGATAAGGTCAAACTCTATTTCATGATTGGCTTGCCGACGGAAACCGATGAAGATGTGATTGGTATCGTTAATACAGTGGAATGGCTCCAAAATGAATGCTCGCAAAAGGGAAGGAAGAAAATCTCCTTTAACTTGACTATTTCTAACTTCACGCCCAAGCCTCATACACCTTTTCAATGGTTCACTGTCTCTAGTGGTGAGTTTGTGCGGAAGCAGCAATTACTTCGCAAGGAGTTTCGTCGTCTCAGTGGAGTGAAAGTGAACTATACCGAAGTTCGCATCAGTGCGATGGAGGACTTTGTTGGGCGTGGCGATCGCCGTTTGGGTAAAGTGCTGTATCGTGCTTGGCAACTGGGTGCAGGTATGGACTCATGGTTTGAAAATACCGAAAAAGCTTTTGGCGCTTGGACACAGGCGATCGCCGAGGCAGATCTAGTTTGGGATGCACCATCGTTAAAAATGGAGGATGCTTTACCTTGGGATCACATTGATACGGGTATCGATAAACAATGGTTGATCGAAGATTGGGAAAGAGCGATCGCGGCTCAGATCGTTCCTGACTGTTCCTTTGGTGGTTGTTCCCATTGTGGAGTCTGTGGCCCTGAATTTGGACATAACGAGGTGATTCCACCGCCCGAAGTGCCGCCTATTTCTCTAGAGAAGCCCAAAGTACCGCCCAGAGTTCAACGCATCCGCCTCAAGTTTGGCAAATTAGGCGATATGAGTCTAATTTCTCATCTAGACCTGCATCGATTCTTCCAACGTGCGGCTAGGAGGGCTGCTTTGCCTGTTGCTCATACTGAAGGTTTCAATCCATTACCACGTATTTCCATCGCGAAGGCTCTGCCGCTCGGTCAAACTAGCAGCGCTGAGTTTGTGGATTTTGAGCTAACAGCAACTATGCCCATTGAAGAATTTCAAGAACGTTTCAAAGCAGAATTAGATGCGGATCTGCCAATTTATGCGATCGAAGAGGTTCCTGTTCATGCGCCTTCTTTGGATGCGATGCTCGAAGTGGCTGAATATACGCTCACTTGCGCCTTTATTACGCCAAAAGAACGTAATGCGGCGGATATTATGGATTTGCTAGAAGGTGCGAGTTATTGTGTGCTAGCAGCAACTTCGATCCAAATGCCGAAAGTCTCGAAATCAGGTCGCAATCAGATGTTGGAATTACGCGATCGCTTGTTTGCGATCAATGTCATCAACCCAGATCCTGAGTTGCCCAAAATCCATTTTATGGGAAGTTGTAAGCCTGATAGCAATCTCAAACCTGAGTATGTGGTCTATATGATGAATAAGTATCTTGCAGAAGAAGATGAAATTAAATTAGTCAAAGTTCATCGCGAATCGATGCGCTAATCATCCTAGGCAAGGGACTTAAGTCCCTTGCCTAAATGTTACTGACAGGACAAATTTAAGGCTTTAATATGGCTAAACTAACTCTACCGCAAGCTTGCTTTCTAATTCATCACAAAATACCTTTATCTCAAGTCTTTGATGCGACGGGTATGAAAAAGAAGGAATACCAAAAGGTAATGAAAGATTTGGGTATGACTATTGCGATTGGATTAAATCCTTGTACAGCAAGAGAAAGACATACTCTTAAAGATAAATATGGTCATTGCGTTCAATGTGAAACTAATAACTTCGCTTTTCAGAAACGTTACAACGAGTTGGGATTCATTTATGTTGCAAGCTCTGAGAGCATTGGATTAGTAAAAATTGGTACAGCAAAAGATACTGCAAAAAGAGAATACAGTCTGAATAACGTCGGATATGGTGGTTGTAATGATTGGAAAATCCAATTTACTCAACAATATGAGAAAATGGGTCGCATAGAATTTGATGTGCATCAATCTTTGAAAACTTACAGCGTTTCTAAAGAGTATTGGAGACAAGGTAATCCAGTTGAGTGTAGTGAGCTTTTTAACTGTTCAGTTGAATTAGCCATCAAAACTATTGAAGATAATATTTTGCGGTATCGATAATTAGACAATTTCTTGAATGCTAATCTTGAGTTTTCCAAAGTTAGTTTTATGCATAGATGCCAACATGACAGCAATCTCAACACTGAATATGTAATCTATATGATGAATAAGTATTTTGCAGAAGAGGAAAATTGCTCAAGGTTCGGTGGGCATCGATGCGCTAAAAAATAAGCAATACAGGTTTTTCTATGAAGGCGGCGCTCCGCGCCGCCTTCACTTATTTTAGACTGTTGCTGCTACAGGTACTGCATCCGTAGCTTCAGGGCTATTCTGCTCTGAAGGTGGTACAACTTGCCAGAACTTCGGCAAATAGCTAGACCAATTATCGAGAATTTCCTTCGCTCTAGAACTACCAGTATACTCATAGCTAGATTGAATCGATTCCTTTAGCTGATTCTCACCTGCGACGGTGCAAACCCGTTGGACTTTGAGAACTTCTTGGCTTAAGCGCTCTTTGAACTTACCATCAATATCAAGGAAATAAGCAATTCCGCCTGTCATCCCAGCGCCAACATTACGACCTGTGGTTCCTAGAACTACAACTACGCCACCCGTCATATATTCAGAGCAGTGGTCACCTGTTCCTTCCACTACTGCCTTTGCACCAGAGTTCCGCACTCCGAAACGTTCGCCAGCACGTCCATGCACAAACAGATAGCCACCCGTTGCTCCATATAGGCAGGTGTTGCCAATGATGGCATTGTCCGCAGGATTGAAGGTGCAATCAGGTTTTGGCTTGATGCTGATTGTGCCACCATTCATCCCTTTGCCAATGTAGTCATTGGCTTCACCGACTAGAGATAGATTCAAGCCATTGATATTGAATGCGCCGAAGCTTTGACCTGCTGCGCCTACAAATTCGAGATTGAGGTGGCTAGCTAGTCCAGAGTTACCATATTGCTTAGCGATCGCCCCAGATACTCTCGCAGGCACTGAACGATCAGTATTAACGATCGCATAGGTTTTACTTAAATCAGTTTGATTAGCGATCGCATCCTGCACTTCGAGATCTGCCAAGATTTCGTCATCAAGAACTGCACCATTGCTATGGGAAGTTGGAGAATGCTCTAACCAACTGCGATCGCTCTTGGTGTCAGGGAGATTGATGAGGCAACCTAAATCTACTTGATTGAGATTAAGTTTAGCGAGTTTCAAGTCTTGACGCTGAGCCAATAGGTCAGAACGTCCGATGATCTCTTTGAGGGATTTGTAACCGAGCTTCGCAAGGATTTGACGTACTTCTTCAGCGACAAAGTAAAGGAAGTTAACCACATGTTCAGGCGTTCCAGGGAAGCGTTTGCGGAACTGCTCTAGTTGCGAAGTGACACCGACGGGGCATTTGTTTGTGTGACATACTCGCGCCATGATACAACCTTCAGCAATCATCGCCGCCGTACCGAAGCCGTATTCTTCACCACCGAGGAGAGCGGCGATCGCCACATCCCAACCAGTTTTAAATCCGCCATCGACACGCAACAGGACGCGATCGCGCAATTTATTACCCATCAGCACCGTATGCACTTCTGCTAGCCCTAGTTCCCAAGGTGAGCCAGCGTGCTTAATCGAACTTAGGGGTGATGCGCCCGTACCACCATCGTAGCCAGAAATTTGGATGATGTCGGCATTTGCCTTAGCTACACCTGCGGCGATCGTGCCGATTCCAATTTCTGATACTAGTTTTACAGATACCTTTGCCGTGGGATTGATCTGATGCAAATCATAAATCAACTGCGCGAGGTCTTCGATGGAATAGATGTCATGGTGTGGAGGAGGCGAAATTAGCGATACCCCTGCTTTGGAATTTCTCAACATGGCAATATAGCTGCTGACTTTTGGTCCTGGCAACTGTCCGCCTTCTCCAGGTTTCGCACCTTGAGCGACTTTAATTTCTAGTTGATTAGAACTCACTAGATAGGAAGGAGTGACTCCAAAACGTCCCGATGCAATCTGTTTAATTGCTGAGTTTGCTGTGTCACCATTCTTCAAACCTTTGAGATGAGGGAATGTTGCCGAAATACCATTAGCATCCACATCATTAATTGGTAGATAGCGAATCGGATCTTCACCACCTTCACCGCAGTTCGATTTACCACCAACACGATTCATCGCGATCGCAAGGACTTCATGGGCTTCACGGCTCAAGGCTCCGAGGGACATGGCTCCCGTACAGAAGCGCTTCAGAATTTCAGAAACATCTTCGACTTCTTCTAGGGGAATGCTAGGGCGATCGCTCTTAAATTCGAGTAAATCACGTAGCGCCGTTGGTGTGCGATTCTGTAACTGTGTGCGATAGACTTCGTAATGATCATAGCCATCATCCGCTACTGCTTTATGCAAAGCCTTTGCCATTTCAGGACTGTTCATGTGGTACTCACCCGTGGGGCGATACTGCACAAAGCCGTAGTTCTCTAGCTTTTTGATTTGCAATTCAGGGAAGGCTTGAGAATGGAAACTGAGTAATTCCGATGCAATATCAGCGAAGTTAACACCACCAACGCGGGAAACTGTTCCCTTAAAGCAATTGGTAATTACTTCTTCGCCAATACCGATCGCCTCAAAGATTTGTGCGCCACTGTAGCTCGACAGGAGCGAAATCCCCATTTTCGAGAGAATCTTTAATAATCCGCCTTCAACTGCTTTACGATAGCTATCTTGAACCTGAGTAATTGTCAGGGACTTGATTTTGCCCTGTTGCATTTGCATTTGGGTCTTGGCTTTACCCCACCATTGGCGGGTGGTTTCCAAGGCTAGGTAAGGACAGATGGCACTGGCTCCATAACCGATCAAGCAAGCAAAATGATGGGTACTCCAACATTGAGCCGTTTCCACAATGATCGAAGCTTTCATCCGAAGCCCTTCGGTACAGAGACGGTGATGGACAGCACCCACGGCTAGCAATGGGGGAATATAGGCACTTTCAGCGCTCAAGTTGCGATCGCTTAAAATCAACAATTTTGCGCCATCACGAACCGCATTTACAGCAGCATCACTGAGCTTAGTGATCGCCTCCTTCAGTCCATTAGCTCCTGAGGCGATCGTGAATAACATATCTAATTTTGCCGAAGCAAAACCTAATGATTGCAGCTCATCAAGCTCTGCTTCATTGATTACGGGACTCTTTACCTTAATCTGATTAGCCGCCTCAGGAGTGGCAAGGAGCAAATTCGCTCTTTCTCCTAAGAACATCGATAAAGACATCACCGTTCCCTCACGCAGAGGATCGATTGGTGGATTAGTCACCTGTGCAAAGCGTTGCTTAAAGTAGTCATAGAGCAGGTGGGGACGTTGCGACAAAAATGCAAGGGGTGCATCATCGCCCATGCAGAAGACTGGCTCCTTTCCATCTTGAGCCATAGCTTCAATCACCATTTCCACGTCTTCGAGGGTGTAGCCAAAGGCGGTTTGATAGGTAAGAACTTTCTGCTCATCAAGGGTTGGCACTTCTGCAAAAGGTTTGACTTCCAGATTCTTCCGATATTGTTTAATCCATTCACCATAGGGATGAGCCTTCGCGACTCGCTCCTTAATTTCCCAGTTGTGGAGAATCTCATGGGTTTGCAAATCCACAGCGATCGTTTGCCCAGGACCAAGGCGACCTTTTTCAATGATATCCGTTTCAGGAATATCCACAGTTCCTGCTTCTGAGCTAACGATCACCATGCCATCATTAGTAATCATGTAACGAGCAGGACGTAAGCCATTGCGATCCAGCGCCGCACCGACGATTTTGCCATCACTGAAGGCTAACAAGGCGGGGCCATCCCAAGCTTCTTGTAAGCCACTGTAATATTCGTAGAAATCAACGATTGCTTGGCGATCGCTTAAATCTGGTTGATTCTCATAGGCTTCTGGCACAAGGATCATCATTGCCTCAAGTGGACTATGCCCTGTCTCAATTAGCAATTCAAAAACGTGATCGAGTGTTGCTGAATCGCTCTCATTTGGCTTAAGAATGGGTAGCAAATCCTTGAGGCGATCGCCCTTTGCGTCTACCCAAGTAGGATGGGTGAGATCGCCTTGACGAGCAAGGAACCAATTGGTATTTCCCTGCAAAGTATTAATTTCACCATTGTGACCGAGAAAACGCATCGGTTGAGCAAGGGGCCATTTTGGTAAGGTATTGGTGCTAAAACGACGGTGATAGATGGCATAAGCCGACACATAATCGGGATTTTGCAGGTCTGCATAAAACGCATCCAATACCGCCGATCGCACCATCCCTTTATAAATGACAGTGGCGTTAGACAGAGATGGCACATAAAAATCGCTAGGGAGATCAGGAGCTAGCTTTTTGACCTCAAGTTTAATGCGCCGACGGGTAATGTAAATCGCTCTCTCAATCTGATCGATCTGTTGATGATCGGCATCCGCCACGAAAATCGCTTGTTCGATCTGGGGTTGATTTTCCCTAGCTTGAACACCCAATACCTCTGGATTTACAGGCACAATTCGCCATCGTAGGAGTTTTAAGCCTTCTTCTGCGGCAATTCTCTCGGTAATGGCGCGACATTTAGCCGCATGATCCTCATCCTGTGGCAAGAAAAACATCCCCAAAGCTGAATGCTCAGGATCGATGGCTAAATCTGTAAATTCCTTTTGTAACAAACCCCAAGGAATTGCGGTCATCAAACCTGCACCATCGCCCGAATCTTGATCGGCGCTACATCCGCCGCGATGTTCCATACAAGTCAGTGCTTTGAGAGAATTGCTCACAATCTTATGGCTAGCACGACCTTCTTTGTCCGCAATAAATCCTACCCCACAGGCATCACGCTCTTCCACCAGCCAGTAGGGCCCTTGGACAAGATTATTAGTTCCAGACTGATTAGACTGACTTATATTCACGCGGCTCACTTCCATCGGATTAATTGTTGCTATCAAAAAATGTATGTTGAAATTATGAGGTTCTTGAGGTGGGTAATGAAGCTATCACAGCATCAAAAGCAGCCCTTGAACATTATTAACTGATGTTACGTGGAAGTTTCTAAGACCCTCACCCCTAGCCCCTCTCCCAAAGGGCGAGGGGAACAAGATTTTTCTGGATTTTGCTCCCCCTCTCCTCTCTGGGAGAGGAGGCTGGGGGGTGAGGGCAATCTTTACTCCACGTAACAGTCAGTTATTAATTCTAAATTAAGCTTTCTAGTAACAGATTTAAAGCTGCTAAGTAGCTGAGCTTAATTAAAACCTAGAAACCAGAGGTTGTTCCGCCCGCTACGCGGGCGGAACAACCTTTTGGTTTTTAGTTTACTTATGCCTAGCTACTTAGTATCTGGCTTATAGAAATTTGCTTTAAATTGACCGAGACTGTCTAAAAGTATTGCAGATTTATCTTCTTACCTTAGCTAGGGCTTTGGATTTGAGCAAAACTCACTATTTGAACTAAGCTTGCATTTATGTATTTGCATAAAGGCGGATTTTAGATTATAACTATCTACTTAGCTCTATGTATAGATGCTAAACAGATGTCTTTGTGTAGATTTTAGAGTGGGGCATCACTGATTATAAGCGACAAAACTTTTCCTTGTGTTCTACTTACTACAGTTTTTGGATGTAGTTTGACCTATGGCTAAAACAAAAAGGGGCTAAGCAAAGCACGGTCATGCATAAAGCCCAAAAAGGTGCGGCGCTATGTGCCGAACCTTTTTGGGTTTTATAATAGTCAGACAGTTTCAGTGACTTAAATAATGGCTTATTGGCTTCTGAAAAGTGAACCTCATGTTTATTCCTACGCCGATCTAGAGCGCGATCGCCAAACAATTTGGGATGGTGTGAATAATAATCTGGCGCTCAAGCATATCCGCACAATGCAGATCAAGGATCTTGCCCTGATTTATCACACAGGCTATGAAAGGCGGGCGATGGGGATTGCGGAAGTGATTAGCTTGCCCTATGTTGATCCGAAATTGGACGACCCAAAACGGGCGGTGGTTGATGTAAAAGCCTTGCGATCGCTACCTCAGCCAGTCACCCTTGCTCAAATTAAACAAGATCCTGATTTTGAAGGCTTTGACCTAATTCGGATTAGTCGTCTGTCAGTCGTTCCCGTATCTGAGGCACATTGGCAAAAAATTTTAGAACTCGCCAATATTTAAATGAAGTGCCGCGCTCCACGCGGCACTTCATTAGTTTTTGGGTAGCCCTAATTTATTTAGATCGCTTTGCGCTATAGGATATTGGCTAGAAGTTATTAGTAATTTTTTAGAATATATGAACTATTTAGTTAGTGTTTGGGGCGATCGCTTGAAGGCTGAAGAAGTCTATACCCGACTAGAATCCGCAAATTTTCCGATGGAAGCAATTTCAATTTTAGGCAAGGGCTACAAAAGCGCTGAAGAATTTGGCTTTATCGATCCCCTTGTCCAAGGTCGCAAACAAGCCTTTTTTATGTCCTATTGGCTCGTTCCCTTTGGCTTTTTCGCAGGAATTGGTTTTAGCCTTGTGACTGAGCTACATACTTTCGCTTGGGCTGGGACTATTGGCAATCATCTGATCGGGGGTATTTTGGGTGCATTTGGTGGTGCTATGGGAAGCTTATTTGTGGGCGGTGGTGTTGGTGTGGCAACTAGTAGCGACTCTGTTCCTCTTCGTAATCGTCTCGATGAAGGTAAGTATCTAATCGTTATCCAAGGCACTGATAATGAGGTTGTTCGGGCTAATCAAATTATGCGCCCCTTACGTCCTGAAAATATACAAGGTTTTATTGCCCCCTAAATTAACGTTAGTTCGATATAGCCATTTGCGTCGTGCTTCGCACGACGCAAATGGCGAAAAATGGTAAGAATCGCCTAGCGATTCTTACCATTTTTTGCTTTCGTCGAACTGACGTTAAATTACAACGCTTTGCACTCAATCCAGAACAAGATATTTTTTAAAAGCTTTGCATTGCAAAGCTTTTAAAAAATATCTTGTTCTGTTGCAATATAAATAATTGGGGAAACAGTTTGTGATTTAAGTCGTCTACAGTGCTTTATTAAGAGTCCCACTAATCGACACTCTTAGATACCAATCGATAAAAGTGTGACAATACTTTTATCGATTAAAAGTCAATCCCAGCAAGGGTTTTGAAAGCACAAAAATGGCTTAACCATTTTTGTGCTTGAGTATAACAAAGCGTAAAGGTACTATCAAAAATAGAAACATGAAATCACGGCAAGTCTTCAATTATATTTGGCGCATTAATGCTGTAATTATTCTGCTCGTGGGAATTCTTGCCAGTGCTGGTTTTGCAGCGACTGTTTGGGATTTATTTCGGCGAGCTACCCGTACACAGGAAATTAGTAATAATGTCAGTGTATCTACAAATGATGAAGTCAAGGTAAAGACGATAATTGGAACATTTGGACAGATTTCGGGAACGGATATCATTAAAGCTCCGCTTTATCTAATCCAAGAATATGACTATAGAGCAGGATCTAAGGAGTCTAGTTCTATTCAGAATTATATTTTCTATGATCCAACTAAAAAGGTATCTTATTGGTTAAGACCGAAGAGTGAAGGATTACTGCTATCCACGATCGCTTTGCCAGATCTCAGGGAAAGTACGGGAAAAGAACAGCAGTTGCCGACAGTTGGCTATGTGTATTTAGTTGCGGACAAAGACACCAACAATGACAAACGTATCAATGACAAAGATCAAAAGAGCATTGCGATTTCTGATCCGTCAGGGTTGCGCTTTAAAATATTGATTAATCAAGTAGATCGGTTTAATGGCACTTCTTCTATTAAAAACAATCGTGTCTCCATACTATATCAATCAGAAAATAAGCTCAAAGTTGCCGAAGTTGATATGCGATCGCAGGAAATCGTAAGCAACTCTGAGTTAGGGTTGTAAAAACACAAAATGGCTTAGCCATTTTGTGTTTTGGAAGTAAGTAGCTAGGCATAGAAAGTTAATTGCTTAGGCGATCTCCTTGTTTTGATTCTTTTGTGAATTGGCGATTGTTGGTTAGTGTTTTGAATGATGGGGTGATCGCATTGTTATTTGTTTTACAGCACTTTACCCCCAAACCAAGAAAAAACTTAAAAGCATTGCTTAGCAACGCTTTTAAGTTTTTTTCTTGTGGTTCATTTGATCGGTAATTGCTTGAGGTGAATATGCGATCGCTTTGATAGGATTTGTTACGCTCATTTTGATCACCTATTTGTCGAGGGGTTAGTATGAAATAACTGAGAATTGCCACATTTTTCGCATTCACTAAAGAACTGCAAACCGCTTTTTCTAATCTTGGCGCGATCGCCACAGGATTTACAGATATTTTTAATCGCTGTATTTTTACCGCAATCGTTACATTTAAAAAAGTAACTGTGAACATAGGCGATCGATAGATTTGAACTTTGGCAATGGGAACAGGTGTTTGTTGAAGTTGGCTTTACAGGTTTGACTATTGGCTTATGGCTATTCTGCTGATCGCTTGGCATGATAGGAATAATCTTTTTCGGCAGTGATACTGGTTTATCTGTGGCGATCGGTTTAGAGATTGAAGGATTTTTAACTGGCGAACTGATGGGAGTAGAAGTTATTGGCGTATTACTCACATCATTAAACTTAGCCTTAACCTTTAATGGCGTATGATTTGCCAACAAAAAACCACTAATTCTTGGAACTTCATCCATGTCAAATAGATAGGCGGACTTTAAACTAAAGGTTAATAAGCCATCAATTTTGCGATATTCAGATACAATTTCTCTGACTTTATCGGGGATTTGATCGGCTTTGCACACATTATTTAACTTGTCATTTTTGGGACGATTAATGATGCCAGAGTCGGAAATTGCTACCAATACATCTATAGGCATCTTCGTAAAATGTGATTGCATCGTAAAAAGCACCTTATTCAGTAGCGACTCAACATTAGACTCTAAATAATCCTTAATAAATTTTCCCTGTCTTTGAGCTTGCAAAATGGGTGAAGGCATTCCTTGCCAAGCATTATTAAACCAGCGCTTCCACTCGCCGAGTTCATTCACCTCAACACGAGTTGTCACACTTTTGCTCTCGATGATGATCATTCCATATCGATGCAGAACTAAATGATCAATTTGGCAAGCATCCCCCGCTTTTTCAAAACGTAAATTATTAAAAATTAGAAACAGTGGATCATCCTTAAACTCGCGTTTGAGATAAAAAGCTAGCTGAGATTCGGCACGAAATCCTGCTTGTAGCAAAGGATCATTTGTTTCAATGCGATCTAGCTCTTTAATAATCATGATTTTCTGAAACCCCCAAAACACTTTTAAACTTTTAACTGATGTTACGTGGAAGTTTCTAAGACCCTCACCCCTAGCCCCTCTCCCAAAGGGCGAGGGGAACAAGAATTTTCTGGGTTTTGCTCCCCCTCTCCTCTCTGGGAGAGGGGGCTGGGGGGTGAGGGCAATCTTCCTTACACGTAACATCAGTTTTAGCAAAAAAGGGTGGATGCGCTTCGCGCATCCACCCTTTTTTGGAATTTATTCAGCAGATGCAGCAGCAGCACGAGCAGCAGCAGCTTCATCTGGATGAATACCCAAACGAGTCAGGTTAAAACGTCCGCGATTGTCAACTTCACGGATTTTAATCAAGACTTCATCACCAACGGCAACTTCATCTTCGACTTTGCCCACACGACCTTCCGCCAATTGAGAAATATGCACCATTCCTTCCTTACCAGGGAGGAACTCCACAAATGCACCAATCGGAATAATGCGGGTGACCTTACCGAGATAGACATCGCCAGAACCAACGCGACGAGTCATGTTTTCGATGATCCGCTTGGCTTTGAGTGCGCCTTCACCACTCATCGAGGAAATCATGACAGTGCCATCATCTTCGATATCGATCTTGGCTCCAGTCTCTTCGGTAATGCCCTTGATGTTCTTACCACCAGGACCAATGATCATGCCGATTTGTTCAGGATCGATGCGAATCGTGAGCAAGCGTGGTGCATAGGGAGAAAGTTGCGGTCTTGGTGCAGAGAGCAATTCCAACATCTTGCCCATGATATGAGCGCGACCAGTCTTTGCTTGCATCACGGCGGCACGCACTGTATCCATAGAGATGCTAGTGATCTTCATGTCCATTTGCAGGGCGGTAATGCCTGTATCCGTACCCGCAACCTTGAAGTCCATGTCGCCAAGGAAATCTTCAATGCCTTGAATGTCAGTAAGAATGCGAACTTCATCGCCTTCTTTGATCAAGCCCATCGCCACACCACTTACAGGTTTGGAGATCGGTACACCTGCATCCATCAGCGCAAGGGTAGAACCACAGACCGAACCCATCGAGGTGGAGCCATTGGATGACAAGACTTCGGAAACTAGGCGCAGAACATAGGGGAATTCGGCTTTGGAAGGTAGTACAGGCAAAAGAGCGCGTTCAGCTAATGCACCGTGTCCAATTTCGCGACGACCAGCCGATCGCATTGGTCGTGCCTCACCCACTGAGTAAGGAGGAAAGTTGTAATGGTGCATATAACGCTTCTTCGCGTCAGGATGCAAATCATCCATTTCCTGTGCGTCTCCCGGTGTACCAAGGGTGGCGATCGTCAATACTTGGGTCAAGCCACGATTGAATAAACCGCTACCATGGACGCGAGGAATCACACTCACTTCTGTCCAGATTGGGCGCACTTCATCGAGTTTGCGTCCGTCAATCCGCACGTTCTGCTCGATTACCTGCAATCGCATCAGCTTTTTGGTGAGATCTTTATAAGTGGCACTGATTACTTTCTTATCAGCAACCAATTTCACTGGATCTTCCTCTGGCAAGGCAGCGATCGCTTCTAAAAGCTCAGCCTTGATCGCATCGAGAGCCGCATCGCGCACATTGCGATCTTTTTCGCAGCTCGCAACTACTTGTGCAACTTTATCTTTAACCGTATTGGCAATAAAGTTTTCTAGGGTGGGATCGGTTACAGGGTTAACGATTTCGGGGAGAGCGAGTCCTAACTCTTGCAGCAAGTCAAGTTGAGCTTTGATGAGTTCCAGTACGGCTTCATAACCAAAGTCGATCGCTTCGATCATGTCGGCTTCAGGCAATTGATTAGCCCCAGCTTCCACCATGATGATCCCTTCGGCAGTGCCAGCAACTACTAGATCAAGGTCACCTGCTTCAACTTCCGCATAGGTAGGGTTAATGATAAATTCATCGCCAACTAGACCAACACGCACACCAGCCATTGGTCCCATAAAGGGTAACCCTGCAATTAACGCAGCGATCGATGCACCAGTTACCGCTAAAACATCGGGTGGTGCTTTTTCGTCAATCGCCATCGTCGTAGCGACAATCTGTACATCATCACGCAACCAATTGGGGAATAAAGGACGCATGGGGCGATCGATCAGGCGGCAAGTGAGAGTTGCCTTTTCGGGTGGTCTACCTTCACGACGCAAGAAACCTCCAGGAATCCGACCTGCTGCATACAGGCGCTCTTCATAATCAACCAGCAGTGGTACAAAATCTACACCGTCACGAGCAGGACCTCTGGTCGCTGTCACTAAGATTGCAGTCTCCCCACACTGGACTAATACTGAGCCGCCAGCTTGAGGTGCAAAAGTGCCAATTCTTAATTTAATTTCCCTGCCATAAAAAGGGATAATTTTTGTTACGGCATCCATCTATAATCTACTTCCGTTTTGACTTTTTTCTCGTTATATATCTCGCAATGTTAGCACTGATGTAGTAGGGTCTGTCGTTTGTTAAGCGCGATCGCTACAAAAAATGAAGATATACGCTTTGTAAGTACTTCTATAGCTATAGCCACCTGTATCAGGACAAATCAAAACCCAAATAGTATGAGGCGGGGCGAAGCCCCGCCTCATACTATTTGGGTTTTATGTCCTCAAGAATGGCGACAGCTATAATCGACCATAAAGGCGATCCTGCAATTTAGTGATGCGGCAAAGCCACTAAATTGCAATAAGCCAAAAAGATGAGTGGCGGCGCTTTGCGCCGCCACTCATCTTTTTGGCTTATTGCGTTGCTATAAATTGCAGGAGCGCATGTTAAAAATTAAGAAATTTAAATATTGTCAGGCTCTTTTACTTACTACAATAAAGGCAAGAAAGAAAAATTTCTTGAGTTTACAATCTCATATCTAAATTGCTGTGCTAGGTAGGAATTATGTTTAAAACTGTTTTATTTCCTTTAAACAGAAGTCAAGAAACCCGCCAAGCTGTAGCCATAGTGATCGATCTCATTCAAAAATATCAGGCGCAGTTATATGTCCTATCAGTTGCTGATGCAGAGGCTACTGATAGCGATCGCGCTTCATCTCAAGAACTCATTAACGAAATGGATGCTTACTTTGCGGAGGTGGGCATTACGATTAAAAGCAAAATGGCTGAGGGTAAAACTGCTTTTGTAATTTGTGATTTTGCCGATGAGATTAATGCCGATTTAATTGTGATGGGTTCGCGGGGAATGAGCCTGACCGAAGAGCATCCCGATGGCAGCAGTGTTAGCCAAAAAGTGATTAATCTTTCGCCTTGTCCAGTATTAGTGGTTCCTTAAAACAGGCGGCGCTTCGCGCCACCTGTTTTAAGCCAAAAAACATTAAAAAGCGTTGCTTTGCAACGCTTTTTAATGTTTTTTGGCTTAAGCACAAAGTAATGTAAGCCAATCGTAGAGGCAATTTATGAATTGCCTCTACGATTGGCGGCTCAAAATTTGGTGCATTACTAAGGATGTCCATTCAATATCAGCTTCATTATTGGATTTACCTAGGGTGAGACGAATACTATTTCTGGCTTCCGTTGGCGAATATCCCATTTCTAAAAGGATCGAGCTTGGTTCGATCGCGCCACTACTACATGCCGAACCTGAACTTATGGCAAGCCCCGCGAAATTCATTTCGCGCACTAAGCGGCGACCGTCGATATGTTTGTGATAAAAACTGAGGTGATGGGGCAATCTTTCTGAAGCGATCGCACCTGTAGGAATCAGATCGGGAATATCTGCAAGTAATGCGTATAGGCGATCGCGTAATCTTGTTAGCCGCGCAGATTCAGATACTAATTCCTGCTCGGCAAGTTCGGCGGCTAAACCTAAACCTGCGATCGCAGCAACAGCTTGTGTGCCTGAACGGTAGCCACGCTCTTGTCCGCCGCCTTGGATTAAAGGAATTAGCGATCGCTTCTTAGTTGTAAGTGGATTGATATAAAGCGCTCCAATCCCTTGCAATCCATAAAATTTATGAGCCGAAAGTGAAAGCAGATCGATCGGTAAAACTTGCACATCAATAGGCATTTTGCCGATCGCTTGCACCGCATCCGTATGGAATAACACGTCAGCATTACGACAGATCTGCCCTAATTTCTCAATTGGCTGGATCGTACCAACTTCATTTTGGGCGGCGATAATCGATACCAGTACGGTATTGGGACGAAGTGCTTGAGCCAGATCTTTGGGATTAACGCAACCTTGACGATCCACAGGCAAACGGGTAACTTCCCAACCATGTTGTTCGAGATATTGGGCTGGCAGCCGTATTGCCGAATGCTCAACCGAGGAAATGATCATGTGCTGTGGTGTACGGTATTGCCGCGCAATTCCCATGATCACCATATTGTCTGACTCCGTACCGCCCGACGTGAAAATAATCCCTTCAGGATCAGCATTTAGTAAACTAGCTACTTGTAGACGCGATCGCTCGATCGCCATAGTTGAGCGCTCGCCCCACTCATGTAGGCTAGAGGGATTGCCCCATTGCGATCGCATCACGTCCGCCATCAAGTTGATGACTTCTGGTCGCGCAGGGGTCGTAGCACCATGATCTAGGTATATTTGCATAAAATAATTTTATCTTAATCGCTCAAAAAAGAGGAGGCGCTGAGCGCCTCCTCTTTTTTGAGCGATTAAGATAGTGAGAATAGTTTAAAGGCGTTACTAGTAGTTTCTAAAGCTAGTGATTCTAGATCCACCTCGCGCAAATTCGCCACACTCTCAGCCACATGCAGCACATAGGCTGGTTCGTTACGCTTACCACGCTTCGGGATAGGTGCGAGAAATGGGCAATCTGTCTCTACTAAAAGGCGATCGCTTGGTACAATTTTTGCCGACTCATGTAAATCATGGGCATTTTTAAAAGTGACCACACCACTAAAGCTGATATACATGCCCAAATCGACAAACCATTGGGTTTCTTCAGGATTACCCGCCCAGCAATGCATCACGCCACGAATGGGTTGCTGAGGGGATTCTGCATTGATTTCTTGCAAGACTTCACGGGTTGCAACAGATGCCTCGCGTGAGTGAATAATTACAGGCAGATTTAGCGATCGCGCTGTGCGAAGTTGTGATTTAAAAGCTTCAATCTGAGCAGTTCTACTATCAGATTTAAAAAAATCTAAACCAGTTTCGCCGATCGCTACGACACGTTGATCACTAATTGCCAAAGACTTAATGCGATCGCCAACTTCAGGATTCCAACCTAAAGTATTTAAGTTTTTATCTAGTGGATGTAACCCGACCGCAAAACTCACTTCAGGAAATTGATCGGCGATCGCCTGAATCTGATTAAACTCATCGGGACTCACGCAAGAATGCACTAGTCTTGTTACACCATTACCTAGCCAGCGATCGCGAACTGCCTCAAGATCCGATTGAAAATCTTTGAAGTTGATATGTACATGTGTATCTACTAGTTGCATAGAAATAAATCCTAAAAATCAAAATCATGCCAAAAACCAGAATCGATAAAAACAGCGAGAAAATTAAACACTCCCCCACAAAGTAGTATTAATCTTCTCGCTCAAATTTACTGGTCAAACAATCTCCATAGTTGAGGTCTATAAAGCTTATTGTCAAGAATAAAAATTCAGACAATTAACTTTATAATTTTGACCCTATCCAACAGAGATTTAATATGTGCGTTGCTTTACTCTTCAGGATCTTCCGATTGTTCATTACTCAACTGGATCAGATGGATGTGCTTGTATCCAAGCTTAATTTCAAACTCATCACCTTCATTCAAACCCATAGATCTTGTATAGGTAGAACCAATTACGATTTGTCCATTTTTATGAACGCTAACCCGAAAGGTAGGTTCGCGCCCACGACCATCTTTATTCTGTTCAGGATTAATTGCAAATCCTCTAGCAGCAAGCACTGCTTCATAAAATTCTGTCAAATTAACACGATCTACCCCATCTTTCCCACGAGTGAAATACCCGCATTTTTTAGCTTGCTCACGCTTGGGTAAATTATTTAGCTCTTTTGCTTTTTGAAGAAGCGCCTTTCCTGTCAAAGGAGAAGTTACAGTGTCTGTCATAAGATTATCAGAAATTTCAAGATTTCAAAATTGAAAATTTCTTTCTAAGAATAGAAGAAATTTTGCAAACCTTGGGTTTTTTAAACCACATAGAATTGCTACCTTATTGTCGTACATTTTTAAACATATTGGACAAAATATTAGACAAAATCAAAAAATATTTTTGGGATTTTCTATAGGATTAAAAAAAATATGTCTGATAATGTCATAGCACTTTAGTAAATATATGGAAACACGAAAGCAGTATGGATAGGATTTGCCTTAATATTTCAGTCTGGATACTTCAATAAGAATTAACATAGCCTACTTTTAGATTAACTTATGCCCAACTTTAACTAGACATTATTTTCTGTAGGAGTTGGATATTGATATTATTGTAATTTTCTGGTGCGAGCAATGAAATATGGCTTTTAATCATTACTTTACTTAAAACCTCACACTAATTAAAGCTATATTTCTTCACCCATACAGGTGATTCATCCGTTTTGTGATTTGTACTTTCACAAGTATTCATTTTTTCCCTGTTACAAAATATAGCCAAACCATACAAGAGATAAATAATGTAAAAGATAGCTAGGAAAAATTAAAACCCAAATAAATGAAAGCGTTACTTCGCGCCGTTTTCATTTGTTTGGGTTTTATTGCTTAAGCAAAACTTACATTGCTACAAATGAAATAGACGCAATGTCTATTTCGATTGGCTTAGTATGAACGGTTAAAGATCATCCTACAGTTTAATGTAAAGCACTAATTTAGACTTTGACATTCACACTATGAAACTGATTTTAGTGTTGCCAGCGCCTTTGGTGCTGGCAACACTAAAATCAGTTTTTTGAAAGCCCACTTTTGGCGGGCTTTCAAAAAACTGATTTTTATAATGAGAATTGCTAAACTTTGATTTTAGATATTAATTGGGGTTAGGGCTTGGCTTATGCTAAGTTGTTACCCCAAACGCGAAAAGCATTTTCAATATTTTGATGGAGTAAGGGTATGAGCGCACAGGATCGAGTCCCCGTAGGTATTATTGGCGCGTCGGGTTATGGTGGTATCCAATTGGTGAGACTGCTGCTAGAGCATCCATTAGTGAATATTACCTACATGGGTGGTAGTGGTTCTGTAGGACAAAATTTTGCTGACTTGTACCCACATATTGCCCATGCAGTAAACCTGCCCATCGAAAATCTTGAACCTGAAGCGATCGCCGATCGCTGCAAAATTGTCTTCCTGTCATTACCTAATGGCTTAGCTAGCAAAATTGCACCTCGACTATTGGCTAAGGGCTGCAAAGTCCTCGATTTATCCGCAGATTATCGCTTCACCGATCTGCAAGTTTATGAATCTTGGTATAAAGAGGCGCGTACTGATGCTGAGGTTAATGCCAAGGCAGTTTATGGATTACCAGAAATTTATCGCGATCGCATTGCTACTGCGGACTTAGTTGGTTGTGCGGGTTGTTATCCTACGGCTAGTTTATTAGCTCTACAGCCTCTGCTTAAGCAAGGTTTAGTCGATCCGAGTACGATTATTATTGATGCCAAGTCAGGTACATCTGGTGGTGGTCGTCAACCGAAAACTAATTTGTTACTAGCTGAGGCGGATGGTTCTCTTGCCGCTTATGGTATCGCGAGTCATCGCCACACCCCTGAAATCGAACAGATCTGTAGTGATATGGCAGGTCAAGAGGTGCTAGTTCAATTCACACCTCATCTTATCCCCATGATTCGCGGTATTCTGTCTACGGTATACGCTAAGCTGCGTGACCCTGGGCTGGTGAAGGAAGATGTCCTTACTATTTATAAGTCTTTTTACCGCAATTCCGAATGGGTGCAGGTATTACCTAAGAATATCTTCCCGCAAACTAAGTGGGCTTTGGGTACAAATCTCTGTTATCTCGGTGTGGAAGTCGATGAGCGGACAGGACGAGTAATTGTGGTTTCGGCGATCGATAACTTGATGAAAGGTCAAGCTGCCCAAGCATTGCAATGCATGAATATCATGATGGGCTGGGAAGAGTCACTAGCTTTACCTAAGTTAACTTTCTATCCATAAAAGTAAGTAGGGTGGGCAATGCCCACCCTACTTACTACCTTTAAATTTTATGAGGTTTATTAATTTTGCCTACTTCTGAACAAGGCATTATATGCGTCATATTATGCCAATCTTTAACAAGCACTTTCACTCCCATCTTTTTACTGCGTCTAGATGAACGCACAGGAAATGTATTCATTCTAGCTGGAGATAATATAGAGATAGAAATTTATCGTAATGGTCTTTGGAGGTTTCTGTGATCAAGCTTGATTTCAACACAATGACTAAGAAAGAATTACGCGCTTATGTTATTGCTCATCCCAGTAACAAAGACGCATTTCGTATATTTGTCGATCGCTTTACAGTAAATGCATCGCCAGAAACCTTTGCTATGCCTCAGTCAGTAGCCGATCTTCAAGAGATTGAGAGTTTAATTAAGCAAAAACTGGAGCAGTCTTCTTAAGAAGGTATTTAGTTCAATCAATGGCTATACTCCCTTGTCACTCAAGAATTAGTGGTGCGGTGCTTTGCACCGCACCACTAATTCTTGAGTGACTACTGATGTTCCGTAGAACAAAGATCTACATACTTTTTCCATATCATCTTAAAAGAGGATTTGGAAACCAAATCCCTACATATTGGTTGTAGGGGCTTGGTCTCCAAGCCCCATTCTCAGATCCACGTAACATCAGTGATAATGTCTATTTTTAAACTGGGAAGGGAGTAGATGACAGCAACGGTCAAAAGTTTAGGTGAGCAAGGATTGCTGAAAATTTTTCGGCAATATTGTAGTGAGTTAGTGGGTGATGATGCGGCGATCATGGGGGAAACTTTTGCCGATCGCCAGATGGTCGTGACTACAGATATGTTGGTGGATGGTGTGCATTTTAGCGATCGCACGACTAGCCCTGAAGATGTGGGTTGGCGGGCGGCGGCTGTGAATTTATCAGATTTAGCCGCCATGGGAGCGAAACCTTGGGGTTTAGTTATGTCCGTAGGATTGCCACCTGACACAGAAATTGCTTGGATTGAAGGCGTATATCGTGGCTTTAGTGAATGTTTACGAACCTATGGCACGGAATTAGTAGGTGGTGATACGGTGCGATCGCCTGTTCGCACTTTATCGGTAACTGCCTTTGGACAAGTACCTAAAAATCAAGTCATCCAAAGGCAGACGGTGCGAGTTGGTGATGTGATCGTGATGACAGGTTTGCACGGACTCTCAAAGGCGGGTTTAGAACTTCTATTAAATGAAAAATTAAAAGAGAAGTTACTAGCTCCGATGCAGATAGGCGATCGCTCCTTAGCAGGACAAGAGCTAGTAAAAGCAATCTGTAACTATCATCAGCGACCAATTCCGCGTTTTGATGCAATTCATCTTTTTCCAGAATTCCTGAAACAGGAAAATCACTTCAGTGATTTTCCTGTTTCAGGAATGGATAGCAGCGATGGATTAGCTGATGCGATCGCCCAAATTTGTCGCGCAAGTAATGTCGGTGCAAAGATCTATTGGGATACATTACCAATTCCTGAATTAGTGCAGATCTTGGCAGGCGATCGCGCTTTGGATTGGGTTTTGTATGGTGGCGAAGATTTTGAGCTGGTTTTATGTATGCCTTTGGATCTAGCAGAGCAGTTTGTAAAGCTTTTATCCAGTGCGGTAATTATTGGCGAAATTGTTGAAGGCAACCAACTTGATGGGCTAGATATGCGATCGGCTTTTCAACATTACGAACCCTAAAGGCTTTGACACTTTTGCTTAGGACATAAAACCCAAGAAGTGAGGGGCGGCGCAAAGCGCCGCCCCTCACTTCTTGGGTTTTAGTTTGTACTAGCTAACTCTTTTTTTGCTATATCAAAAAATCTTATTTGGCTAAAGCCTTCTCATGTTGTCCTCGCAACTGACCACAAGCCGCATCTGCTTCTAGTCCCCTTGTGCGCCGCACACTTACAGTAATTTTATAATTTTCTAAAACCTGTACAAAGGTTTGAATTGCTCTTTCGCTGGGGCGTTTGTAATCCGCATCGCTAACCGTATTGTAGGGAATCAGATTAACGTGACTTTGGAAACCGCGAATCAAGTAGGCGAGTTCTTCAGCCTGTTCAGGAGCATCATTGACTCCCGCTAGTAACGTGTATTCAAAACTAATTCTTCTACCCGTGATTTCCACATATTCGCGGCAGTCATCCATTAAGGCGATCAGAGGATAGCGATCGGCTGATGGAATCACTTGGGCGCGAACTTCTTGAGTTGGTGCATGGAGACTGACCGCCAGAGTTACTTGCAAATGTTCTTGGGCAAAGCGGGGAATTTGATTGGGAATACCGACAGTAGAGACAGTAATATTGCGCTGACCAATGCCAATATCTTTGTTAATAACGTTAATTGCGCCAACCAGATTTTCATAATTAAGTAACGGCTCACCCATGCCCATAAATACGATATGGCTGACTCGCTGCTGCATGACTTCCTGCACTGTCAGCACTTGATCAATAATTTCATGCTTTGCCAAATTGCGCCGAAAGCCGCCTTTGCCCGTAGCACAAAAATCGCACGCCATTGGACAGCCCACCTGAGTCGATACGCATACGGTCAATCGCTTACTGGTAGGAATACCAACGGTTTCGACAATTTCGCCATCAGCGAGTTTCAGCAAAAACTTCTCTGTGCCATCGCGAGTTGTTTTGTGAAGATGAATCTGCGATCGCCCCATTTCCGCAGTCGGATTCAGTGCAAATTCTTCGCGCCAAGCTTTAGGGAACACCGTAATATCTGTTAAGCTTCGCGCACCTCTGGTATAGAGCCATTCATGAAGCTGTTTACCTCGATAGCTTGGCTGTCCTTGTGATACCACCCATTCTGTCAATTCAGAGAGCGATCGCCCCAATAGTGGTAGGACTTTGGAAGCAGAATTTGGGAGCGTATTCACAGTCATGACGGGGTAGCAAATGGGACAAGTATATTGATTTTATCAAATTTCTTACGAAACTCAAACTCAGACACACCGCGAAACTGATTTCTCCGAGATTTTCTAATGAATAATCCCGCCGCAAGCGGACGGGGTTATTCATTAAATCGCAGAATCCTTATCATGTCTGAGAAGGATATAAAGATGGAAAAATTCGATCTATAGCCTTTAATGGAAATACAATTCTTACAGCGCTTTTTGGTGTGTCAGAAACCAAGAAACCCTCTTTACACAAAGTATTTAGAATAGTACGAGCTTGTCTAGACTGATAACCAGTGATTTGTGAAGCAGCTCCTCGCTCAACCTCATCAAACAAAATCACTTCTTTAAGTAAAGCAAATGAACCTTCGGGCAATTTTTTTAACTCAACTTGTTCATTGATATACAGATTCAGTCTTTTAATAAGCGTTTCAGGTTCAATTAATGACTTCATGAAATTAACTTGATCAATTGCTGTTTCTAAAAAGAAATAGACAAATTTATTCAAAGCTTTGAGACTGAGGTTGCCTCGACCATCTAAATCATTAATTCTTTGACAATCTGCCGCCATAAGTAATTTCTTATATTCTTGAGATTTTCGAGCTAAGCCTCTAGAAACTGACCAAATACTACTACCAACACCAATTTCTTTAAAATAAGCATGGGAAAACAACCTTGCCACCCTCCCATTCCCGTCATAAAAAGACGTGAGTTCGACGCACTAAAAGATGGCAGGAGGAAGAGCAGGCAAGCCTTTGAAGAGAAGATCTAAAGCAGGTTTAGTCTCTCGATATGTATAAGCAACCAACCCAGCTAAAAGGTTGACAAGAAA